>NZ_JAGQAY010000023.1:0-36819 GCF_024345355.1 Cyanobium sp. WKJ7-Wakatipu | reverse complement strand
CGGAAGGACTTGGGCTTGACCATGACCCATTCTCTCGTCCTGATTCATTGCTGACACTGGGATCTGGGCAGATTTCAGGGCGTCTGTGGAGAGGCCTTGCCCTGATCTATGTGCAACACGCTCCTAGGGGCACCCGGCAACTCCACCGCTAGCGCCCCTCACGCCACAATCCGCATCCGTTCAAGTGCTCGCTTGGCGATGTCCTTCACTCGCCCCAATGGTGAAGCCATTCGGCAACCGCCTCGAGTGTCAAGTGCCGAGTTCACCTTCCTTGAGCACGACAGTGACCCGATGGCCATGAATGAACCAACCCCCCACCTGAGCAGCCTTCATGAAAAACACTTTCCTGGCCGCCGTCTTTGGAGGTGCCCTCACCCTTGCGGCGGTGCCCTCCTCCGCCAGTGAGTTGTGTGGGATCGGCTTCATCAGGGGCCCCTTGGGGAACTGTGTCGCACGGGGTATGGTTGCAGCCCCGGTTGTTGCACCCGTTGTTGTTGCCCCAGTTGTCGTTGCCCCCGTCGTCGCCCCTCGTGCAGTAGTGGCCCCTGGCGCCGCTGCCGTGCGCGGCCCTAATGGTGGCGCTGCCGTCCGTGGCCCTGAGGGTGCGGCTGCGGTGCGTGGCCCTAACGGCGGGGCAGTTGTTCGCGGACCCGAAGGCCGCACCTACGTTCGCCGCTGAACGAGTTGGCTACAGACCCACTGCGGCCCGGTGAACCTGGTGATCCAGCCGGGCTATCGCTTCGCGGTGGTGCAGGGGTTGGGTTCAGCTCTGCAGCTGGATGTTCGGAGTGACTACCTGATAACTCCAGCCCCCGACCTTGTTGGTGAAGGTCTGGTTGTTGAACAGGTCGGAGTAAATCGCACTCCAATCGGAGATACCGCCATCCCCCAGGCCCACGCTGATCACCTTGACACTGTCCGGACTGCCGCTTGCCGCTGCTGTGCGATCGAGTGCTGCATTGAGCTCCCGTTGGTTCTGGCCCCAGATGTCCACACCATTGGCCGTGGGCACTTTGATCGGCGTGCCGTTGCTCAAATAGCGCAGGCCTGAAGAGGTGATCGGATCCCCGCCCATATCTGCATCGGTTGGCAGGGCCACATTGACGCCACTCCAGCCTTGGCCGAATTCGGGCCGGTTGTCCCACCAGGGACGCCGCTCCGGACGACCATCGGTGAGCAGCCCCACGTAGGTGCGAGTGTCGGTGGTCACCGAGGTGATTTCGTCATTCAGTAAGTCCTTGAGCGCCGTGAGCGCCCCCAGCATTTCAGTGCCGCTATAGCGGTTGCCGGGAGTGCCCGGGGCTGTATATGCATCAAGGTTGCCGGGTGCAGGTAGGCCTCGCGCGATCCAATCGCCGCTGGTGCTGTTGCCGTATTGCTGGTCGGGTGTGGTCGTCGCCAGTACATCGCTGGCCAGAGTGACACCATCGGCTGTGGTGCTGCTGTTGATCACCGTTTTGGTGTGGGTGACCAGGTAGCTGAAGTCGATCGTGTGAATGGTGACCGTCTGGGCTGTCTTGTTGTCGAATGGATTGTCAATCAGCTCCCAGCTGAGGATTTCGGTGGCCAGGCTCTGGCTGTTGGTGAGTTGGACATCGCCATTGAAGCCGAATTGATCACCCTTCTTGAAGATGTAGCCAGCGTTGTTGAAGACAGGCTTGAGGCCGTAATAGAAGGCCAGCCGGTTCTGCGCCTCCAGACGGGTAACGCCTGTGGGGTCGAGCCCCTGCATGGAAGTGGAGTTGTCGAGAAGCAAAAACAGGTTGACGGGACTCGCTTCGGTGACGGAAATGGGCGGTTCGGGCCCCACCGATGGGCTGTCGTAGTTGACATACACCGTGGCTGGGTTGCTGGTGGCGCCCTGTTCGTCCTGGACGGTGTATTTGATCGGGGTTGGGGTTGTGGTGACATCTTTCAGGGGTGTGAAGGTGATGTCGCCATTGTCAGGGTCCACACTCCAGGTGCCCTGGCCAGGAACAACAAGCGGTTCGCCTGGATTCGCCGTTCCCTCGATCTTGATCGTGCTCGGCACCAGCCTGGAATCGATGTCGGTGTCGTTGGCGATCACGCGAATGGTGCCGCTCTGGCCGGAGCTCAACCGGCCGATGTAGTCATCACTGGCATTGGGGTTGTCGTTGGTTCCCTCAACCGTGATGCTCAGAACAGCGATGTCCGTGAGTCCACCACTGTGGTCCACAAAGGTGTAGTTGAAGAATTCGGTGAGACTGTCGCCTTGGTTCAGTCGTTCCACCGTCGGGTCGCTGTTGTTCACCACGTAGGTGAAGCTGCCATTGGCATTGATCAGCAAGCTGCCGTACTGCCCCTGAAGAGCGGTACCAACGCTGCCGGCCGTGCCCGACCCTTCCACCGCGCCGGCGCTGATGGCGGTGACCTTGCCGTTGATGGGCGGGGTGTCCTTGCTGTCAACATCGGTGTCGTTGGCCAGCACGTTGCCGCTGGCGACGGCTCCGCCACTGCTGTTGTTGATCCCCCCGGCCTCCTTGGCGATGCCGCTGTCGTCGCTGGCCACGGGGGCGTCGTTGCTGCCCCGGATCGTGATCGTCAGCACGGCGGTGTCGATGAGGCCGCCAAGATCGCTCACGGTGTAATTGAACGACTCGCTGAGCAGGTCGCCCGCATTTAGGGCCTCCACCGTGGGATTGGCGTTGTCGATCACGTAGCGGTAATTGCCGTTGCTGTCGATCGTGAGGGAGCCGTAAAGCCCTTGAAGGGGGCTGCTGCCAACTACACCGGCGTTGCCAAGGCCTTCCGTGGCGCCCAGCCGGATGGCCGTGATCGTTCCGTTCAGAGAAGGGGTGTCGGAGCGATCCACATCGGTGTCGTTCGTCAGCACATTGCCGCTGGCGTCGGCGCCGGGTGTGCCGTTGAGAGTGCCCCCAGCCTCGATGGCGGTGCCGGTGTCGTTGGCGCTGACCGGAGCATCATTGGCCCCCTTGATGGTAATCGTGAGCAGAGCGACATCCGTGAACCCACCGGTGTCGCGCACGCTGTAGTTGAACGTTTCAGTGAGTTGGTCCCCTGCGTCCATCCCGTCCACCGCCGGGTTGCTGTTGTCGACGGTGTAGGTGTAGCTGCCGTTGGCGGTGATCCGTAGGGTGCCGTAGGTGCCAACCAGCACAAAGCCTGCACTGCCATCGGGCGCGCCAGCGACACCGGAGCCCTCCTTGGAACCAGTGCGAACGCTGGTGACGGTGCCCTTGCTGGGCAAGGGTGTGTCGTTGCGATCGACGTCACTGTCGTTGGTGAGCACATTGCCGCTGGGGTTGATGCCCGGCGTGCCGTTGTTGGTACCACCCGCCTCGATGGCGGCGCCCGTGTCGTTGCGTGCGATCGGGGCATCATTTGCCCCATCGATGGTGATGCGCAGCACGCCGATGTCGGTGAGGCCGCCGAGGTCTACGACTGTGTAGTTAAACGCTTCCTGCAGGCTGTCGCCGGGGCTGAGCGCATCCACCAGTGGGTTGGAATTGTCGACGACGTAGGTGTAAGTGCCATTGGTATTGATGGTGAGCGTGCCGTAGGCCCCACGAACCACAAAAGCTCCAGCGCCATCGGGAGTTCCCTCCGTACCGGCTCCTTCGCTGGCACCGGTTCGGATAGCTGTGACGACTCCATTTAGGGCAGGGGTGTCGTCGCGATCCACATCGGTGTCATTGCTTAGTACGTTGCCGGTAGCAATGCTGCTGGCCGTGCCGTTGGCCACACCGCCCGCTTCCAGGGCGCTGCCGCTGTCGTCGCTGGAGACGGGTGCATCATTGACACCGTTGATGCGGATGTTGAGAACCGCGGTGTCAGTCAGGCCGCTGGGGTGATCGAGAACGGTGTAGTTGAACGATTCGATGATGAAGTCGCCGGCATCCAGTGCTTCGACGAAGCGGTTGCTGTTGTTCACCACATAGGTGTAGGTGCCACCGGCCGCGATGGTGAGGGTTCCGTAGAAGCCAACAAGCTCAAAGCCACCTCCGGCGATGGCCGTACCGGCGAGACCCACACCTTCCTTTGCACCCCGGCGGATGGCTGTGATCGCGGCCAGGGGAGGGGCACTCAGATTGCCACCATCGTTGTTGTCGACATCACGATCGTTGCTGATCACATTGCCGCTGGCATCGCTGCCGGCCGTGCCATTCAATGTGCCACCTGCCTCCACGGCCGTGCCGGTGTCGTTGGCGGCGATCGGGGCATCATTGGCCCCGTCGATCCTTATCGTCAGCCGTGCGATGTCGGTGAGGCCACCGCGGTCACTCACCGTGTAGTTGAACTCGTCGCTGAGGCTCTGGCCCGGGCTGAGAGCATCAACAGTTGGATTGCTGTTGTTGACCACATACATGTAGCTGCCGTTGGCAGCGATGGTGAGGATTCCATAGCTGCCGGTCAGCACGAATCCACCGCTTCCATCCGCAGTCCCGGCCGTGCCGGAACCCTCCGTCGCACCGATGCGGATCGCCGAAACCGCTCCGTTGAGCGCAGGAGTGTCGTCGCGATCAACATCGGTGTCGTTGCTGAGCACGTTGCCGGTGGCATTGCTGCCGGCGATGCCATTGGCCACGCCGCCCGCTTCCAAGGCAGCACCGCTGTCGTCGCTGGCGAGAGGGGCATCGTTGACACCGTTGATGCGGATGTTGAGGACAGCGGTGTCAGTCAAGCCGCTGGGGTGATCGAGAACGGTGTAGTTGAACGATTCGATGATGAAGTCGCCGGCATCCAGTTCATCGACGATGCGGTTGCTGTTATTCACCACATAGATGTAGCCGCCATTGGCCGCGATGGTGAGGGTTCCGTAGAAGCCGACAAGCTGGAAGCCGCCACCGGCGATTGCCGTACCCGCTAGACCCACACCCTCCTTGGCACCCCGGCGGATGGCCGTGATCGTGGCCAACGGTGGTGCCACGCTGTTGGCACCGTCGTTTCCGTCAACATCGCGATCGTTGCTGATCACATCGCCGCTGGCATCGTTGCCGGCCGTACCGTTCAGCGTGCCCCCTGCCTCAACGGCTGTACCGCTGTCGTCTGCGGTAACAGGAGTGTCGTTCTTGCCCCTGATGTTCACCGTAAGCACGGCTGTGGTCGTGCCATTGCCGTCGCTGACGTCGTAATTGAAGAACTCGCTCAGCGTGTCGCCCGGATCGAGCGCATCAACCACAGGATTGCTGTTGTTGATCCTGTAGGTGGAGTCGCCATTGGGCTTGACGGTCAGCGTGCCGTAGAGGCCCGTGAGCACCAAGTTTCCGGCTGTATCGACACTCCCTGCGTCGCCTAATCCAGGGGTGTCGCCCGTACGGATGGCGATCACGCTGGTCCCAGGTGGGAGCGTTGTGTTGTCGAGCAGATCACCGCGGCCGGCGAAGCCGCCGGAGCTGTTGTTCACGCCGCCGGCTTCGCCGGCGATGAGGGTGTTGGCGGTGGCATTGCCATCCTGAGCGCCTTCAATCGTGATCGTCAGGATGGCGATGTCCGTGAGGCCGCCTGGATGATCGAGAACCGAGTAGTTGAATGACTCCGTTAGTACATCGCCGGGGTTGAGCGCGTTGACCGAGGAGTTGGCGTTGTCTACCACATAGCTGTAGGTGCCGTTGGCGGCTATCGTGAGGGTGCCGAAGCTACCCACCAGCACGAAACCGCCACTGCCATCCGAGGTTCCGGCTGTGCCTGCACCCTCTGTTGCACCACGGCGGATGCCGACGATCGTGCCATTGATAGCAGGAGTGTCGTTCGAGTCGACGTCGGTGTCGTTGAACAACACATTGCCGGTGGCATCGGCTCCGCCCAAACTGTTGCTGATGCCGCCAGCCTCGATGGCGGTGCCGGCATCATCACTGGCCACCGGGTCATCATTGACCCCGTTGATGTTGATGGTCAGAACGGCGATGTCGGTGAGGCCGCCGGGATGGTCCTCAAGCGTGTAATTGAACGTTTGCGTCAGAACATCGCCGGGGTTGAGCGCGTCGACCGTGGAGTTGGCATCGTCCACCTCATAAATGTAGGTGCCGTTGGCGTTGAGGGTCAGGCTTCCGTAGGCACCGGCCAACGCTGCTCCCAGGCTGCCGGCGTTGCCAAGACCTTCCTTGTCGCCGCTGCGGATCGACAGCACCGATGCCAGCGGCGGGGCAACGAGATTTGCCCCATCCGCCGCATCCACATCAAGATCGTTGCTGATCACGTTGCCACTGGCATTGCGGCCGGCCGTGCCGTTCAACGTGCCGCCTGCTTCGACGGCTATGCCGGTGTCGTTGTTTGCGATCGGGGCGTCGTTAACCCCAGTGATGGTGATGGTGAGCACCCCGATGTCGCTGAGGCCGCCGGGACGATCACGCACGGTGTAGTTGAAGCTCTCGATCAGAGTGGCGCCGGGATCGAGTGCATCAACAGCCCGATTGTTGTTGTCAACAACGTAGGTGTAGCTGCCGTTGGCATTAATCGTGAGCGTGCCATACAGGCCTGCCAGGCCCGTTCCCACCGACCCGGCCGTGCCGGAGCCCTCGCCGGCGCCGGTGCGGATGGCGCTCACGGATCCATTCAGGGCCGGCGTGTCACCGGCGTCGACGTCCGTGTCGTTCAGGAGCACGTTGCCGGTGGCGTTGAAGCCGGCCGTGCCATTAAAGGTGCCGCCGGCCTCCAGGGCCGTGCCGGTGTCATTGATCGCCACGGGGGCATCATTGGCGCCGGTAATGATGATCGTCAGCACCGCTGTATCGATCAGGCCACCGGGATGGTCGAGCAGGCTGTAGTTGAACAAGTCGCGCAGTGTGGAACCGGCGTCGAGCGAATCCACATCGAGGAGACTGTTATCAACCGCATACACATAGGAACCGTCGGCCTTGAGCGTCAGCGCGCCATAGAGACCCTGCAGTGCTGTCCCCACCACACCGCTGGTGCCGCTTTCTTCCTTGTCGCCCGTGCGCACGGCCGTGATCGTGCCCTGCGGCGGCCCTATGAGACTGTTGCCATCCGCCGCGTCCACATCGAGGTCGTTGCTGATCACGTTGCCCACAGCATTGCTGCCTGGGGTGCCATTGCGGATACCCCCGGCCTCGATGGCATTGCCGATGTCATCAGCGGCCTCAGGCCCATCGTTGGCTCCGGTGATTGTGATCGTCAGAACACCGATATCCGTGAGCGCACCATCGGAGACGGTGTAGTTGAAGGACTCACTCAGGAAGGCACCCGGATCGAGGGAGTCGACCGCTGGATTGGCGTTGTTGAGCACATAGGTGTAGGTGCCGTTGGCCTGGAACGTGATCGATCCATACAGGCCCTGCAAGGGCGGCGCACCGATGGTGCCGGCTGTGCCTGATCCCTCGGTCGCCCCGGTGCGGAAGGATTCGACAAAGCCGTTGAGCGCGGGCGTGTCGCTGGAGTCGACGTCGGTGTCGTTGGTAAGAACGTTGCCGATGGCATTGGACCCAGGCGTGCCGTTGGAGATGCCGCCGGCTTCCAGGGCGGAATCTGCGTCGTTAACGGCTACCGGAGCGTCGTTCCTTCCCAGAATCGTGATCGTCAGGACGGCGATGTCGTTGAGTCCGTCCCGATGGTCGAGCAGGGTGTAATTGAACGACTCGCTAATGGTGTCGCCTGGGTTCAGGGCATCCACCGTGGAGTTGGTGTTGTCGAGGACGTAGGTGTAAGCGCCGTTGGCACTAAGGGTGAGCGAGCCGTAGAGCCCCTTCAAGGCCGGTCCCACGGTGCCGGCTGAGCCTGCTCCCTCCTTGGCACCGGTGCGCACGGCCACCACCGTGCCCTCGGGCGGTGCCACCAGGTTGTTGCCGTCCCGGTTGTCGATGTCGCGATCGTTGCTGATCACGTTGCCGGTGGCGGTGGCTGTGGCGCCAGGGGTGCCACCGGCCTCCACAACCGTGCCCGTGTCGTTGGCAGCAACGGGAGCATCGTTGGCGCCCTGGATCGTGATCAAGATCACCCCGATATCGCTCAGGGCCCCATCGGAAACGGTGTAGTTGAAGGATTCACTAAGGCGGGCGCCTGGATCCAGGGCATCCACAAGCGCGTTGCGGTTGTCCACCACATAGGTGTAGGTGCCGTCGGCGTTGACGGTCAGCTGGCCATAGGTGCCCAGGAGTGGAGAACCGAGGCTGCCGGCCGTGCCGGAGCCCTCGGTGCTTCCGGTGCGGAAGGAGGTCACCTTCCCCTTGGAGGTGAGGGGGTTGTCGGCGGGGTCTGGATCCGTGTCGTTGGCGAGCACATTGCCGCTGGCGTTGCTGCCGGCGGTGGTGTTGAAGGTACCGCCTGCTTCGACGGCGTTGCCCGTGTCATTCACCGCCACGGGAGGGCGGTTGGCGACCAGGATCAGGGTTTTGCTGCTGAGGTAGTCGTTGACGCCGCCATCACCATTCCTTTCGCCGAGGGTGGCGCCGGAGCCGCCGGGGGTGGTGCTGCCGGTGCTGTTGCCGCCACTGCCAGTGGGCGTGCCAGTGCCCGGCAGGCTGGTGTAGGTGACCTGGGCGGTGTTGGTGAGGGCCGTGCCCGGCAACAAGGCTGCAGTCAGTACGCCTGCATAAGTGATGGTGACGCTCTGGTTGATCTCCAGCTCGGGAACCAGCACCGAGATCCGATCAACCAGGCCGTCGCTGCCGCTGACGATCGAGTTGTCGGTGGCCGCCGGAGCACCCGGTTGGCTCAAGACGATGGTGGGCGGACCGGTGAGGTCGAAGTTGATGCCCAGGGCATCGAGGTTGTCGTCGATGACGAGGTTGAAGGCCTTCGCCGTGCCCGTGTTGCGGATGGTGACCGTGTAATTGAGCGTGTCGCCTGGGGTGGCATTGGCGTTGGCAGCAACACCTGTCTTCTGAATGGCGACGGTTTTGTCGGTCTGCAGGCTGGGCTCCAGCACCGAAAGGGGTGTGGCCGTAGCGGTGCTCTGGATCGCACTGCCGGAGATGCCCGCGCTGGCGATGAAGCTATTGGTGAGGGTGACGCCTGCCTGGTTGCCCGCCACGTTGGCCACGATGGCGTTGAACTCGACGATCACCGACTCGATCTGTGCATCGACGGCGTTGAGGTTGACTATTTGCCCCAGGGACCAGGTGAGTGCCTGTCCTGTCACCGTCGGTGCAAAGCGAGCAGTGGGAATCACCGTGTTGTTGTTGCCGGTGCTGGGGAGGTAGTAGGGGGTGATCGGCCCCAGGCTCCAGGTCAGGTCTGCTGGATTGGTACTGACGAAGGCCAGGCTGGCGGTGTTGTCGTTGAGAAAGGTGAGACCCGTGGGCAGGTTGTCGACAAAGGACGTGTTGCCGATCGTGCCCTGGGGAATGCTTGTCTGCAGCCGGAACCGCACGATTTCACCGATCGCTACCCCGTTGCCACTGGTGTGGGCCTCGGAGGTGAGCCGGGTGCTCTTAATGGGACCCAGGGCCTGGCTCACCACCGACTCGCTGGCGTTCTTGCTGTAGTTATTGACGCCGCCGCTGCCGTTCCGCTCACCGTTCTCAGCACCGGAGCCCCCAGGGGTGCTGCTGCCGGTGGTGTTCCCGCCTGTCCCATTGGGAGTGCCGGTGCCCGGCAAACCGGTGTAGGTGACGTTGGCGGTGTTGGTGAGGGTGGTGCCGGGTTGAACGGCGGTCAGCACCACGCCCGTGTAGGTGAAACTGAAGCTCTGGCCGGCATTGAGCCGGTCGATCTTGAGCTGGATCCGATCACCCGCCGCTGCACTGGAGCCACTGGTGACGGAGTTGTTGATCACTGAAACGGTGCCCGGCGGCAAGGTGCCTGGCAGGGTGACGCTCTGCAGATCAAAGTTGCTGCCCAGGTTGCCGAGGGCATCGTTGAGCACCAGATCGAAGGCATCGGCGCGACCCGCCGCATTGCTCACCGTCACCGTGTAGATGAGCGTGTCGCCGGCCTGCACGTTGCTGGTGGGGCTCACCACCTTGGTGATGGTGATATTGGGTTCGGCGACCTTCACCGCCACGGAGCCGCTGCCGGAGCCGCCCGTGTAGTCCGCCTTGGCGGTGTTCTTGAGGCTTTTCCCGTCGGTGTTACCACTGGTGTTGGTAACCAGGGCGTTGAACTCAACGGCGACCGTGTCGTCGACACTGTTATTGCGGTCGCTGTTGACAAGGGTGCCGAAATCCCAGGTGAGCTTTGAGCCACTGATGACTGGCGTGCTGGGGGTCAGCGATGGGGAGACACCGCTGGAGAAGACCGGCCTGGAGGCGGTGCCGTCATTCAGGAACGAGATTCCTGCCGGCAGGGTGTCCTCCAGCTTGAAGTTGGTCAGGTTCCCCTCGGGAACCGTGACCTGCAGCCGGTAACGAACGATCTCACCGATGGCGACGTTGCTGCCGCTGGTGGATGCCTCCGAGGTGGAGACGATCGTTTTGCTTACCGTGGCATCCCGCAGCGCGACCGAGGCGTTGTCGATCAGCTTTGTGGAGCCGGGTAGATAGCCCGTGCCTCCCGCGGGCACGTTGGTGTAGTCCTCGAGCACGCTCACGTTCGTGAGTTTGCCGCCCACCAGCTGGCCGTAGGCGCCCGGATCGACGGTGGTGTCGAAGGTCACCACGGCGATATTGCGGCCACTACTGGCGTTGTAACCGTCGATGGCACCGCCGCCGGCGCCGGTGAGCGGGTCGGCGGCGGTTGGGCCGGGGTCGCTCAGCCGGACGCCGGTGGAGGAGAAGATGTCCGCCTGGCTGGCGGCCGTGCCGTCGGCCCGGGTGTAGCCAATCAGGGCACCGCTGCCGTCGACGATGCGCAGACTGCCGGGGGTGAAGGTGAGGCCAGCGGGTAGTTCATCGCGCAGCTGCACGTTGAAGGCGCCGCGGTAGCTGGTGCCGATGTTCTCGATCACCATCACGAAGCGGACGGTGTCGCCCGCATCCAGCCCCGTGACGTTGGAATCAAGGGCATTGCTCTTAACGGCACCGGTGGAGCCGTTGCCGCCCGCCACGCTGATGCCGCTGCTGCTCACCGTGTCGCTGAAGGGCACGCTGCCGATCGGGGCAGGGAAGGTGGCGCCACCCGTATTGAGGGTGGGGCTGTAGGTGACCCCTTGGGCTCCGCTGAGGCTGTCGCGGCTGGTGACGACGATGCCTTTGCGGATCTTGAGATTAGGGGCCAGCACCTCACCGGTGACCGCCGCGATCTGGGGCGGACGGGAGGTGCCGTTGGAGTCGACCGTGTTGGCGGTGGCGATGTTGGTGATCGGCAGCCGGTCGTCGATCGCCGCACCGGTCACGGTGACGGTGTAATAGAGGTCGACGGTGACGGGAGTGTGGGTGGGGTCGCTGGTGTTGGCGATCGTCGCCACCAGATCATTGACCGCCGGCCCGGATTTGAGCAGGTTGTCCACCAATGGCGGAGCGGTGTGGAGGCTGCCGTAGCTGAACCGTCCCGTCGGGGGCAGGCTGCCAGGGCTGCTGGCGGTGGCGCCTGAACCGAACAATTCGAAGCCGGTGGGACTGGCACCCCCACTCGCTTCGCCATCCACGTTGTAAACCGGCGTGGGCAGGAAATCGCTGATGTTGAACCCGTGGATGTCGCCGATGGGGAAGGTCACCTTGAGGCGATAGGTGACCGTGTCGCCAGGGGTGAGCACCAGGGGACCGGAGCCCCGGGCCTGGCCATTGCGCGCCACCACCGTCTTGGCATTGCCGATGTCGGCCACGCTCATGGCTACACCGCTGGTGTCGCTGACCTGGCGGTTGGTGTCCAGGAATAGGCCTAATGGCAGCTGTTTCTGGATGTCACCCTGCAGGGTGACATTGTTGGCAAGCTGGTCGCCCGGCTTGATGTTCTGGCCGGCGGCTTTGGGGGCGACGTAGAGGTCGTCGACGCTGGCTGTGAAGGTGATCGAGCCCCTCGTGGCTCCTGCGGTGCTGCTGAACACCCGCCCACCCTGGAGGATGCCATCGTTGCCGATCGACTTCAGCCAGCCGCTGAGGTTGAAGCTGAGGCTGTCCTTGCCATCAACCCCAGGTCCTGCGACATCCGGTAGGTATTTGATGTAGGCAGGATCGAAGGCCGCCGACCCATTGCCGGTGAGGGAGACGCCCTGTTCCTGGAGGTTGATCCTGGCGCTGCCGGGGGTGTAGGTGAGTCCGTCGCCAAGCAGATCCTTGACGATCAGATCGCCGAAGGCGAAGTAATCGGAGATCTGGAAATTGAGGGTGAACGTGACGTCGCCACCCGGGAGCACCGAGCCGGAGCTGGCGGATTTCTGAATCGCCAAGGCCTTGGCGGTGATCTCATTGCTGGCGGGCGTGTTGAGGTTGACGCTGCCGTCGGGAGAGTTGCCCCAGGTGGCGGATACGGAGGCGTTGTTGGCGTAGGTGATCGCCCCCCCCGTGGTGGGGTCGAGGGTGTCGGGAACGAAGAACCTGATCTGGGCGGCCGCCTCCTCCGTGCTCGTGGTGCCCGTGGTGGGGCCTCCGTAATCGATGACGACCTGGTTGTTGCTCGGTGCCGTGGGGTTGCCCACCGGCTGCTGGGTGAGCTTGCCGGTCAGCTTCAAGCTGGGGTTTATCTCCAGCAGGTTGAGATCGTTGGGAAGGGTGTCGCTGACCACCAGCTTGTTGAGCTGGGCCCCATCGGCAATGTCGGCTGACAGCCGCCAGGCGCCAATGAAGTTGGGGCCGGTGGCCGTTTCCGACTCCGCAAGGTTGTTGCTCTTGCTGAAGGTGAGGGGTGAAGGCACCACCTGCCCCGTCACGTTCGGGGCGCTGATCGGTGGATCGGTGCTCGGGTTGTTGAGTGGATCGGCCCCGAGGGCGTAGCCGCCGCCGGCCCGCAGCGGCACGGGCCCCAGCGTGGGGCTGGTGGGCTTCACCGACACCGGCACGCTCACCACCAGTGGGGGAGCGGAGTTCACATAGCTGCCCACGGGCAGCTGCCAAATCAGCAGCGTGTCGGCGGTGGCACTGGTGAGGGCGGCCCCGGTGATGGGGTGGGTGAGGGTGTACGGACCGCTGGTCCCGCTGCGGGTGAAGGTATAGCTTTTGGTGGCGATTGGGATAGATGCCCAGCTGGCGGCACCGAAGCTGAGGTGGCTGCTGGGAGCGGCGACCTGGAGTTCCAGCCAGGGTTGGAAGCCGGTGCCGCTGGACTCATCAAAGGTGAGCTGCAGGTTGCCGCTGGTCCCATAGAGCAGGTCCAGCGATGAGGGACCTAGAGCTACAGTGGGGGTAGGGGCCACGAGAGATTGCGCTACGCCAGAGAGGCATCAACTTACCAAGTGTTGCCCACCCCGCGGCACTATTTGGACAGCGATTCGGTTTGTTGGATCTCTGTATTTATCTTTTCCTAGTCATAGTTCGCCTTTGGTGTTGAGCCGGCTGGCCTGCTCCTCATGGAGCTGGTGACGATCCGTCCTGGTCTATTTTGCCCTTGCAATTGCGCCATCAGCAGTTGTAGCTGAATGCAACAGGCCGGCTGCGCGAGATCCGGCGGAAGCACTCAACCCAACTCAACCCACCCCGTACAGGCATGGCGACTTCATTCCGTAACACCATCCGGCTGGGGTTCGCCGCCGCTCCGCTGCTGGCCCTCTCCCTGCCGCTTGCACCGGCCAGGGCCGCGATCTGCCCCGATGGGACCGAGGCGGAGTTCTGCTTGCCGTCGCCGGACGTCTATCGCACCGACGCCCGCCTGCAGCCCCTAGGACTCGGCCGCAGCTGGCAGGTGTTTGGTCGGGATCTGCTGGAGATCCTTCCCCAGAAGGTGCCCTTCGATCCGAATGTGGATCATGGGATCGATGTAAACCAATACACGGTGGCGGGCCCGGAAACCACATCCGATCCCGCCTTCCGCTTCAGTACCGAACCAGGTGCTTACTACGCAGAGCGCACCGGCTGGCGGCTGCGGGTGTTCGGGGATGGCTTCGGCGGTCCCGTGGTCAGCTCGGGCGGATCGGTGGGCACCTCCTCCTTCGATGGAGCCCAGCTGGGCCTCCGACTCGATTACGCCTTCAGCCGTGATCTCGTCGCCGGCGTCTTCGGACGCTTTGGTCAGGGCTCTGCTGATGGGGGCTCCCTCTTCAGCAACGGCACCAGCTTCAGCGGCAAATCCTCCGATCTCACCTGGGGTGGCGGCGGTCTGTTCGCCCAGTGGTCGCGTCCGAACTGGTTCATCAGTGGTGCGATCGGTGGCGATGGGTTGAGCAGCCAACAGCCCTTTGCAATCAGCAGCAGTAATGCCGCCGGGGTCCGCACCAGCTCCCCCTCCGTCAGTGGCAGTGCTTTCAACACGGCACTGAATTTTGGTGGACGCATCCGTCTGTCCGACACCCAGTTGCTCGAACCCAGCGCCCTACTCACTACCTCCAGCCTGTCCTTCGGCCAGGTGAGCATTCCCGATGGCACCACCAACCAGACCTGGTTGCTGCCCTCCAGCAGCAGCACCGTGGGCACCGCCGATATCGGTGTCACCTGGCGGGCGCCGATGCAGCAGGGCAAGAACCTGATCACACCCTCCCTGCGGGTGAGCTGGCTGGGCGCCGGCTTCCTGGGCGGAGAGCCCGCCACGGTGGTCAGCAGCTCCAGCGGCAGCCAGGCAACCCTGGCCACCGGCTCTCTGGTGCAGAGCAGCGGCCTTGGCCTGCAGGGGCAACTGGCCTACACCCTCAGCGACAACACCACCTTTTATGTGCGGGGCGGCGCCGGGTTGTATTCCGGTGGCACCGCCTGGGACGTGGGTGGTGGCGTCAAGTTCCGATGGGGTGGCGCCACCCGGGCCGTGGCGGCCGTTCCGGCCCCTGCCCCTCAGCCCGAGCCCGAGCCCGCCCCTGCTCCGGTGGTGGTGCCGGCCCCCGCTCCCCAGCCGATCCGAGGCCTGTGGTGAGGCAATCTCTCACCAGTCCTTCAACTTCACTTGAAGGAAGCCCCTGGGCTGGTAATCAGGCGGCCATCGCTTCAAGAGCCAGTGAAGCTCCTGCCGGCAATTGTATGTTGCAGGTATTGCTGAGCTGCCGTGTCCCAGAGCGAGCTACTGCGGTTTCTGGTCCATGTGGGGACTGATTCAGCCGCTACTACTGAGTGCGCTTTAGCCCGCAATCAGTACTTACAAAACAAAACCCCTGGGGAGGACCTCAGGGGAGCTGGCTCCTGGGTCCATGCATTCCAGATGTGGGGCGAATGGTCCTCCTAGGGGCACCTGTGGCGGTGCGGCTGGAGTGTCGATCAGTCAGGTGCACGAGGTGAGCGGCACTGGGGAATGCGGCTCTCTAGCCCGACTGAACGACCCGTTCCTAGATAGGTAAAGACTGTTGGAGCAGGGGCATGTCGGCCATGCTGGGCGCCTCCTTGGTTGATGAACACAGCATCACCGGCTTTCGAAATCCATAAAGTGAATCTCGCTTTCATCGGGCTAGATCGCTTTGGGCTAAGTGGTCGCTGATCACCTGCCCGCCGCGGATACACACGGTGCGTTGGCCCAGCAGGTTGGCGAGATCTAAAGGCAAGCGACCGGATCGGCAGCGGTGCCCAGGCTGGCCCCTTAGGTGTTGTCGCCAGCCCTAGGGCCTATCTCCCCTTCCTAGGATCAATTGCTTTGCTGCCGCGAGCGAAAGGGGCGATGCCGGATCTAATCGTGATCGGCAGTGGCCTGGGGGGCCTTTGTGCCGCCGCCATCGCCTCGCGCCACGGGCTGGAGGTGCAGGTGCTGGAGGCCCACAGCCAGCCCGGCGGCGCCGCCCATGGTTTTCGACGGGGACCCTTCCACTTCGAGTCTGGTCCCTCGCTTTGGAGCGGGCTGGGCCGCTGGCCTAGTGCCAACCCCCTAGCCCAGGTGCTGCGGGCCGTGGGTGAAAGCGTGCCGGTGGCGCGCTACTCGGAGTGGGGCCTGCTGTTGCCCGAGGGCAATCTTCGGGTTGGCGTGGGTTTGGATCCATTTCTGGAGGTGCTCCGCAGCCTGCGGGGGCCAGCGGTCGCCGCTGAATGGCAGGACTTTCTGGTGGCCATGGCCCCGTTGTGCCGCGCCGCCGGATCGCTGCCGCTGTTGGCCCTACGCCCCGGCGCTGGCCTGCTCACCACTCTGGGCAGCCAGGGGTTGGGGCTGATCGGCCAGGCGGGCCAGCTGGCAGCGCTGGGCGGAGCTTTTGGGCCTATGGCCCGCCGCCATCTGCGCGATCCCTTTCTGCTCCATTGGGTGGAGATGCTGTGTTTTCTGATCTCCGGCCTGGAGCCTGATCAGACCAGTGCAGCCGCCATGGCCACCCTGTTTGGCGAGTGGTTTGAGCCCGATGCGGGGTTGGACTACCCGATAGGTGGCAGCCCCGCCGTGGTGGACGCATTGGTGCGGGGCATCCGCCGCCATGGGGGCGAGCTGCGCACGGGCGCGGCGGTGGCGGAAATCGAACTATCGGGGGGGCGGGCCACGGGCGTGCGCCTGGTCAGCGGCGAACGGCTGAACGCCCGCCACGGAGTTATTAGTAATGCCAGCCCATGGGATACGGCCGCCCTGCTGGGTAAGGGCATTGCGCCAGAGCGCTGGCGCCAGAAGCTTCTGGCTGCGCCGGCTTGTCCCAGTTTTCTGCACTGGCACCTGGCTTTCAAAGATGAAGGCATGGCCGAGCTGCCGATCCACCATGTGTGGGTAGGGGATTGGCAGCGGGGCATCAGGGCTGAGCGCAACATGGTGGTGCTGTCGATGCCGTCGCGGCTGGATCCCTCCCTGGCGCCGCCGGGCCATCAGGTGCTGCACGGCTACACGCCAGCCAACGAACCCTGGGAGCTCTGGAAGGATCTGGAGCGGGGCACCCCCGCCTATGAGGAGCTGCGCCGCGAGCGTTGCGGGGTGTTCCATGGCGTTTTCGATCAACTGGTGCCCGATTGGCGCCAGCGGGTGGTGCTTGAGCTGCAGGGAACCCCCCTCAGCCATCGCGATTTTCTGCGGGTGCACCAGGGCAGCTATGGCCCCGCCTGGCCCGCCAACCGCGGAGCCTTCCCCGGCGGCGGCACCCCGATCAAAGGCTTGGCGCTCTGCGGTGCGGGTGTATTCCCCGGAATTGGCGTACCGCCTGTAGCCGTGAGCGGCGCCATGGCGGCCCACCGCTTTGTGCCCGCTGCGGCCCAACGGCGATTGCTTGAGGAGTTGGAGCTGGTGAGCTGAATATTTACGGCTTACTGCTTAGTTCTGGTCAATTAATTTGTTTTGGTTATGGGGATGGGGCGGGGGCCGTGGTGGGCACTTTTTACCTCAAGCCCGACTCCCTGTGCCTCGGCGCCCATGTGGCCAATGCCGGCTATGTGGTGGCCGTGCAGGCGGCCCGGTGGCTGGCAGCGCAATGGATTTGAGGTCGTTGTCACCCTGCCGGGTGCGTTCAGTCACAAGCAGCTGGGTTACGTCGATCCCTTGGTGATGGTCCAGGGGCTGGTGGAGGGGCCGATCCCATGAAGGTGGTGCCGTTGCGGCTTGCGCCGGGAGACGACCTCCGGCAGACGCTGGAAACCTGGATGGGCGAGCAGCAGGAGCAGGCGGGCTGCGTTATTAGCGCCGTGGGCAGCCTCTCGGTCGCCCAGCTGCGCTTTGCGGGGGCTGCTGAGGCCACGACCATCCACGGTGAGCTGGAGATACTCAGCCTGGCCGGCACCCTTTCGCCCGATGGCGCCCATCTGCACATTGCTGTGGCCGACAGCAGGGGCGCCGTGATCGGCGGCCACCTCTGCACCGGCTCCCTGGTGCGCACCACCGCCGAGTTGGTGGTTGGCCTGCTGCCGGAATGGCATTTCTGGCGGGAACTGGATCCTGCCACCGGCTATCCCGAGCTGCGGATCAGTCCTCTGGCTGCGGGCTAAGGGCAGCCGTAGCTCCATCAGCAGAAACACCAGCCAGGCAACGCCAGAGCTGATACCGCCTGTCCAGTCCTTAAGTAGCAGTTCGACGATCGATACGGTGCTGGCGCCCCTCAATGCCCCGGATTTCGCCAGCTTCTTCAGCACCGGCCACGCTGGGTATACCAATTACTCCACCCTGGAGCTACAGCCATGAGTACCCCAACCTCCACAGATGTGCTGGTGATCGCCGCTAGCAACGGCCATAACCTGCAGCTGGCTGAGCGCTTCGCAGCGGCCGCACGCCAGCAGGGTCAAAGCGCTGCCGTGCTCGATCTCACCACCATCAACCTGCCGCTTTTCACCCCGCGAGCCCAGGTCGCCGGCACACCGCCAGTGTTGGCGGAGTTGGAGGCCCAGCTGGCTGCCGCTCCACGCTGGGTGATCTGCTCGCCGGAATACAACGGCTCGATCCCGCCGGTGCTCACCAGCGCCATCGCCTGGCTGTCGGTGCAGGGCAGCGACTTCCGGGCCCTCTTCAACTGCCGCCCCGTGGTGATCGCCACCCACTCCGGCGGCGGCGGCTATGGCGTGCTCACTGCCATGAGGCTGCAGCTGGCCCATCTCGGTGCCCATGTGGTGGGCCGCCAGCTGTCGAGCAACAGCGACAATCCGGCCAAGGACGACTCCATCGCTGATCTGATCACGCGCCTGCACCAAATCCATATTTCCCAACCATGACCACCTCTTCAGGCCTGGTATTTCGCCCGGCATCCGAGCGCGGCTGGATTCCCTCGAACAGCGCCGGCTACGGCCTCAACCGCAGCGCGGGCAGGGATCTGCGCACCAGCCAGTCGTGGATGGTGGTCCTGCAGAGGAGCAATTTGCTGGCGGATGGCAACAGCTTGGGAATGGGCTTGGGGCAACCGGCCTTCGCCACCGCTACACGCAACGGAGCGACCACCGAATCAGAAGTCTGGGCTTGGGAGTGGTGGTACAGGTGGCAAGTCAGCGATGCCATCTCGGTGACGCCAGTGCTCTTCCACCTCAACAACCCAGGGGGGAGGCAAGGTGGCAATGATCAATTCGGAGCCCTAATCAAAACTAGTTTTCAATTTTGATGAAAAGATCCAGGTCCGCGTGAAGAGGGCCGCGGGGACTCTGACCGGCGTCCTCAATCGCATCGTGCAGAAGGCCGGCAATCGCCTAATCCTCGGAGCCGCCGTAATCCGAGCCGCCGTAAGATGGCTTTCAGCGCAGGCTGGCCTGGGAAGCACGCACCAGACGCCCCATCGTGGCCCGATCACTCGCCGGCATGGGCTTGGGCGGGGCCAGGGCATCTCCATGGTTGTGGGGGGCCTGAGGGCGCATGACCGGCGCGGCAGAGATGCTGACCAGCTCCACGGCGGGCATCCGATAGACCGGCTGGCCCTCCTTGATGGTTTCAACCACCCGGATCGTGCCGATGCTGCCGGGCTCCACCTTGAGTGGATTGCGCTCGATGATCACCAGATCGGCGAGCTTGCCTGGCTCAAGACTGCCCTTGCTCTTCTCCTCCTTGATCTGATAGGCAGCCATCACGGTCACGGCGCGCAAAGCGTCATAGGGGCTGATCCGTTCGGCAGGTCCGATCACCCGACCGCTGGCGGTGCGGCGATTCACGGCAGCATCCACCAGACCCAAGATCGTCGGCGAGGGGGACACCGGAGCGTCGTGGGAGAGGGTGTACGGAAGGCTCGCAGACTGAAAGCTGTGGGCAGCTGCAGCATGGGCGGCCCGATTCGGGCCCCAGAGCCGTTCCACCGCATCACCGGCGGAGGCGATCGAGGCGACCAGGAAGCTCGGCACCGCGCCGATCGCCTTCATACGCTGGATCTGGTCGGGCCGCAAATAGGTGGCATGGATGAAGACCGGACGGTGGTCGCTCCAGCCTTTTTTCTTAATTACCGCTTCGATCACGCGTAGGGCCTGGTCGGCTGCGGCATCGCCATTCATGTGCATGTTGATCTGGATGCCGGTGTTCCAGAAGCGCTCGACGCCGGCCAGCAGCACCGCATCCGGGATCTGCTCATAGCCCCGATATTCCCCGCTCTTGCCAGGAGGATTGGTGGTGTAAGGCTGGGTGAACCAGGCGGTGTCGACGCTGCCATCGAGCCAGTATTTGACGCCGCCCAGCCGCACCCGGTTGATGTAGCGGCGATCGAGATCTGGTCTGGCCGCCAGCAGCTGGGCGGCGGTGCCGGTGAATGAGGGGGTGTAGGACTGGGAAACGCCATAAGCGGCGTCGATCACATCATTGGTAGCCGAATCTTTGGCACAGATGTAGAGATCAATCAGCAGCAGTTTCTTGTCGATCGCGTTGCGCACCACCGCGATGTCGTCGGCGCCCAGTCCGATGCCGCAATCCTGGGCGGTGGTCTGACCAAAGCGTGCCCAGGCAGCAGCACCAGCCAGGATCGCGTCATCGGCCAGCTTGCCGGTGAAGGCAGGCCGTTGACTACGGACGGCGTTGAGAGCAGTTTCCTCCATCGGGCCCAACGGTTCCCTGCTGCCGCTTTGGCGGGCAAACGCGCCACCGGTGGGATCGGCCGTGGATGCGGTGACTCCAGCCCGCTTGAGCAGGGCGTTGTTAGCCGATCCAAGGTGACCAGAGGAATCGACGATCATCACGGGCCGATCCGGCGACACACCATCAAGCTCGAGCGCGGTGGGGGTGCGCCCTTCTCTCATCGCTTTGGCCTGATAGCCAAAGCCCACTATCCAGGCCCCGCTTGGCACGGAAGCGGCGTGGCCCCTAAGGCGAGCCACCAGTTCCGGGATGTCCTTGACGCCGAACAGATCAGCGTCCATTTGGTTTTTGCCGTAATAGACCATGTGTCCGTGGGCATCGATAAACCCCGGCAGCAGGGTGTGGCCGGCCAGATTGATCCGTCTGGTAGCGGGCCCGGCAGCCTTGATCGCGCCGGCCAGGGGACCCACGTAGAGGATCTTGCCGCTCTTCTCCACTAGGGCTTCGGCGTAGACCGGCTTCGGGCCCACCATGGTCAGGATGTCGCCGCCGCTGTAAAGGCTGGCGGGCGCTGAAGGTGGCGGGCCCGCTGCCCAGGCAGAACCTGTGGCGCCGATCAACCCGAAGGCCAGGCCCAGGCCTGTGGCCCGTAGACAAACGGAAACCGGGGAAAGGAAGGTGGCCATCCAGGGAGCAGGCAGGATCCGAAGGAATATTGACTAAAATGTAGGGGGTGACTAGTGGCCGATGCCCACGGGTTGGCGTAATACAACAGGGGCGTGCCATCGAGTGGTGTACGTGTTGTCGCTCGCTCTGGGAATTGCGCTGCATCCTGCCCTGGATGTCTGGTGCTGGCGGTCTCGTCCTCAGCAACCCTTCGGGGGCAAGGGTGGGATAGGGATGTTCGCTGAAGCTGCGCTAGCGCCTGGGACCGTACCTGCGGATCCGGCACCGGCCCGACGGGAGGTGGGCTGATAGCCGGCGCCTGAGGGTTGGTGGACTGAGGCCTGGGTTTGGCGCCACCCCGGGAGAGGACTACAGCCAGCAACAGCAGGGAGCGTCAAGGTCGATCGAGTGGTACAGATCAGCTCGGCAAAGTGCGCATAGCCAATGGTGAAGTGTGAAGGACGACTCCATCGCTGATCTGATCACGCGCCTGCACCAAATCCATATTTCCCAACCATGACCACCTCTTCAGGCCTGGTATTTCGCCCGGCATCCGGGCGTTTCCACAGCCAGCTCGACTGGCTCGACAGCTGGCACAGCTTTTCCTATTCCAGCCATTACGACCCAGCCTGGATGGGCTATGGGCCGCTGCGGGTGATCAACGACGACACGATCGCCGCCGGCACAGGCTTCGGCATGCACCCCCACCGCGACATGGAGATCGTGACCGTGATGGTGGAGGGCCAGCTCAACCATTGCGACTCGATGGGCCACGCCGAGGTGCTGCGCGCCGGCGAGGTGCAGCGCATGAGCGCAGGCACCGGTGTGGTGCACAGCGAGATCAACCAGGGCGATAAGCCCTGCCGGCTGCTGCAGATCTGGATCGTGCCCAGTAGCACCGGCATCGCCCCGGCCTACGAGCAGAAACCCTTCGCCATCGGTCCCGGCTGGACCCCTCTGCTGGATCCCGAGCAGGCCGATGGCGCCATGGCGATCCACCGGCCGGTGCGCCTCTGGCGGGCTCAGCCCGGTACAGGCGAGTCGCTCAGCCTGGCCCTTGGCACAGGCCGCCAGGGCTGGATCCAGCTGATTGATGGGGCCGGGGAGGCCAATGGCCATCCCCTGCAGCAGGGTGATGGTCTGGGCTACGACGCCGGCAAGCTGGAGGCCTTAACTGCAGGGTCAGGTGGAGCAGACCTGCTGCTCTTTGAATTGTGTTGAACGTCATCTGGGGGGAGCTTTATGAGGGCTGGGCGCCGGAGGTGGCCTGCCTTATTGCCTTGGCCTGTTAGCGCTCGAGTAGGCCAAAGGCTGATCAAATCGGAATCCGCCTTCCGTCGCCGCCACGACAAGCAGTCTGGTCCGCCATCACCAACACTGGCTTAGCTGAGAAAGCACTTCCCGCGCCCATGGTCTTCGCCTCGCCTCGCGCCTACATGCTGCTGTCGACGGCAGCAGCGGTCGCGACGATCGTGCTGAAAACGCTGGCCTGGCGCCTGACCGGGTCGGTGGGCCTGCTCTCCGATGCCATGGAGTCGGGCGTGAACCTGGTCGCAGCCATTGGCGCAATCTGGGCGCTCACCCTCGCGGCCAAACCTGCCGATCGCAGCCACCCCTACGGCCACTTCAAGGCCGAATACTTCTCCAGCGGCCTGGAAAGTGTGCTGATCGTGGTGGCAGCCTTCGCCATCATGCATACCGCCATCGGCCGCTTGCAGCAGCCCCAACCGCTGGAGCAGCTGGGCATCGGCCTGGTCATTTCCCTGCTGGCAACCGCGCTGAATGGTCTGGTGGCCTGGGTGCTGTTGAAAGCCTCGCGGCGCTTTGATTCGATCACCCTGCGCGCCGATGCCCACCATCTGCTCACCGACGTCTGGACCTCCCTCGGTGTGGTTCTGGGCATCGGCCTGGTGAAGCTCACCGGCCTGACGATTCTCGACCCCCTGATTGCGATCGCCGTGGCGCTGAACATCGTCGTCACCGGCTGGAAGCTGTTTCACGAAACCGCCTCCGGCCTGCTGGATCGCTCCCTGTCCGATCCCGAGCAACAGGTTCTCGAAGATCTGCTGGCCAGCTGTGAAACAGACGAGATCCAATTCCATGCGCTGCGCACCCGCGTGGCTGGTTCCCGTCGCTTCGTGTCGTTCCACGTGCTCGTGCCTGGTCGATGGAGCGTGCAAGCAGGCCACGACCTCTGTGAGCAGTTGGAGCAAAAGGTGGCGGCCACCTTGAACCGCACCCATGTGTTCACTCATCTCGAGCCGATCGAAGATCCGAAAGCCTGGGAAGATCAAGGCTTCCGCTGGGAGCAGGGCTAAGGCACCGCAAGCAAAGCTCTGAAGAAGAGACCGCTGAGCACGTAGATCGTCATGCCGGTGGCTGCAGGCCCCCGAAGCGGTAGTTGAAGCGCAGCGGCCATGCATAAGCCCCATGGAAAGGATGCCCGTGCAAACTCCAGCGATGGCAAGCAAGGTATTGCTGGTTGTGGCGGCGTTGACGGCTCTTGCCTGGCCGGCTGGTGTTGCTGGTCAGGGCGTTACGGCCATGGTGCTCTCCATTGGCGATGGCGACACCATCCGCGTCCGACAGGCCGGCAAAGCCCTGACAGTGAGGCTGGCCTGCATTGACGCCCCGGAAATGGCACAAGGCACGTATGGCCAGCAGGCCCGCAGCTACCTGCAGCAGCGGCTCCCTGTCGGACGGGAGATCGGGCTCGAGGTCAAAACCACCGATCGCTATGGCCGCTCGGTGGCGGAGGTGATCTCAGAGATCAACATCAACCTGGCGATGGTGGAAGACGGCCAAGCCTTCGCCTACCGCCAGTACCTCAGTGGGTGTAACGCCCAGGAGTATCTGGACGCCGAATACCGTGCCAGCCGGCGCCGATATGGGGTCTGGCAGGTAAAGGGCGGCATCACCCGACCCTGGGACTTCCGCCGCGGACGCCGCTAGCGCTGCAGCGAGATCAGCTCCTATGCCAAAGCCCAGGAGCGGCGGCGCCAGGGGCTCAGCTATCTCGATGGCAATGGCGATGGAGAAGCCTGCGAATCCCTGCGCTGACAATCACCTTTTGCAATACCGCGCACCTTTGGCAATATCGCGAAGCTGCGCTAAAGGTTGCCAC
Organism: Cyanobium sp. WKJ7-Wakatipu; assembly: GCF_024345355.1. Lineage (NCBI taxonomy): Bacteria > Bacillati > Cyanobacteriota > Cyanophyceae > Synechococcales > Prochlorococcaceae > Cyanobium > Cyanobium sp. WKJ7-Wakatipu. Next base: position 12,782 of record NZ_JAGQAY010000023.1, on the reverse strand, counting down.
TGAAACCAGTAGAAGCAAAAGCTTGGCTATTGATTTAGTGAATTGACACAGCATGTGGGCTTGTTATATTCTGGGCACAACGCAAGTATCAAATGATTACCGGTTCAGAACTGCTCGCCAAGGTCAAGGAGCTGGGCGATGTCTCCAAGTCAGATCTCGTGCGTGAGTGCGGCTATGTGAGCACCAAGAAAGACGGCGGCGAGCGCCTCAACTTCACCGCTTTCTATGAGGCCCTACTCAGCGCTAAGGGGGTAAACCTTGGTGCCGATACCGCCGGCCGTGGCAAGGGTGGCCGCAGCCTCAGCTTCGTGACCAAGATCCAGTTCAACGGCAATCTCATGGTGGGCAAGGCCTACACCGCCCTGCTCGACCTCAAGCCAGGCGATGAGTTCGAGATCAAGCTGGGTCGTAAGCAGATCAAGCTCATCCCTTTGGGCAGCACAGAAGAGGAGTGAGCCGCGCCTCCGCTGCCTCGATGCGGATGGCGCTGCCGCGGGCCAGCTCACCTCACCAGGAGTAGAACGGCCGTACTGCTGCCGCTGGCTTGATGTTGGCCGACCTGCCCATTGGCGAGCCTGTGCCCTTCTGCCCGGGCTCGTTGGGTGAGGGCTTGGATCTCCAGGCCGCCCTGATTCCCAACCCGGTTTGCACCTTCTACATGCGGGCCAGCGGCAATGGCATGCGCCAGCACGGGATCAACGACGGCGACCTGATGGTGATTGACCGCAGTGTGGAACCCTGCTCCGGCAATGTCGTCGTCGTTGCTCACCAGGGCAGCTTCTTGATGCGGCCGCTGCTGCGGCAGGGAGAGCAGTGGTTGCTTGAGCCGGTGCGGCCAGGAGAAGTAGCAATTCCTTTGGATCTGGAGGTCTTTGATCGCTCAGGGCTATTTGGCGTGGTGGTGCATGCGGTGCATCACCTGAAGTGAGCAGCCCTATGGAGAAGGGGAAATCACCCTGCCGGTATCCGTATCCCTGTTGATGGGCGAGACCAGCAGCTTGTCGACCCGCTTGCCATCCATATCCACCACCTCGAAGCGGTAGCCCTGCCACTCGAAATGGTCGGCTTCGCGGGGGATGCGCTCGAGCACATGCATCACAAACCCGGCCAGGGTGTGATAACGGCCCTTCTGATCAATGCGGAAGATGTCCTGGTCGATCAGCTCAGCAAAAGCGTCGAGATCCAGGCCGCCGTCGACAAGCAACGATCCGTCTTCGCGGGTCACCACCATGGGTCCGTCTTTATCTTCAACCGAGGGCAGGTCGCCAACGATGCCCTCCATTAGGTCATTGAGAGTGACAAGACCCTCGATCCCGCCGAACTCATCGGTGACCAGGGCGATGTGAATACCAGTGCGCTTGAATTGCTCGAGGACCGATAGAGCCCGGGTGCTTTCGGCCATGAACAGTGGCGGCTGCATCAGTTCTTCGAGGTTGATCGACTGGCCGGTGATCTTTGCTGACAACAGGTTGCGGACCCGCACCACCCCCAAGCAGTCATCGAGGGTGCCCCTGGCCACCGGGAAACGGGAATGGGTGCTCTCGAGGATTTCCTGCAGGCTCGTTTCCAGCGACTCCTCGACATTCAGCCAGCAGATGTCAGTGCGAGGGGTCATCAACGTCTTAATGGTGCGATCACCAAGGCGCAGCACGCGCTGAACCATGTCGTGCTCGACCTCTTCGAACACGCCCGAATCAGCACCCTGACGAATCATCGCCTTGATCTCGTCCTCGGTGATGTCAGGTTCGCTGGTGGTGGAAACCCCCAGCAGCTTCATCAAAGCTTCGGTCGAATTGCTGAGCAGATGAACAACCGGACCGCTAACCCGTGACAGCCAGCGCATGCTGGGTGCCATGGCGCAGGCCAGACGCTCGGGACTGGCCAGGGCCAGGCGCTTGGGCACCAGCTCGCCGATTACCACAGATAGGTAGGTGATCACGGCCACCACCAGCGCAAAGCTCAGCCCTTCGCTGTAAGGCGCCAGCACAGGCAGGCGTTCCAGCAGGGAATAGAGCTGGCGAGTAACGGTGGCACCACCGACCGCACCGGTGAGGATGCCGATCAGGGTGATGCCGATCTGAACCGTGGACAGGAACTGATTCGGAGACTCGGCCAGTCTCAGCGCCACCCGGGCTGAGCGGTCTCCCTTCTCTGAGAGTTGTTCCAGCCGATAACGGCGTGCCGAAATGATTGCGATTTCAGCGCCGGAGAACAGACCGTTGGCCACGATCAACAGCAGGATGATCAGGATGTCCTGCGCCAAGAAGGGGATAGGTCCGGAAGATTCCCCAAATTAAGACTGCTACCAGGTTGGATGCCAGCAATGCAACACCACCCCAAGCCAGGCCTTGAGGCCCAGCGGCTGTGGTCCTGCCCGGGGGCCTCATGCCGGCTTTTCTTCTTTTCGGCTGAAATTCAGGGTTAGCCGTGGTGGACTGCAGATGAGAGCACGTGCCCGATCGGTCCGCTCTGTAACGAGGGGGTGGGCTAGCAGCGTCGCAGTATGTCCAGCACTCGTTAGGAGTTGAACCACGGCAGTTTCAGACCAAGGGCTTCGATTGGATCCATCACGAGCTTGTTGAGAGCACGGCCTAGAACGACTTGTGGCTCGTCTGCCCGAATAGGGAGAACGGGATGGAAGTGATCAACACCGTTGACAATCTTGCGTCTGATCAAGGAGTTCCCTGCCTCCAGCCCGCACACATAGGCTCGTTCCTGACACAGACCCTTGGCTCCATGTTCTTTGTCGCCCATCCGCACCCAGTCGCCAGCGCAGACGATCGACTGCACTGAGCTTTCCAAAGGTGGCCGTTTTCTGAAACTGCCCGGAGAAAAGAGCGACACCGAGCCTGGATAGCGCCGCACCTCGGAATCAACCACCCTGGCATTGGTGAATTCGGGATGAGCGATGGGGAGCAGGTCACGCGTAAGCAGGTCGATGATCTCTTGATCACTCATCGCTGCGATAGCCGATGCGTTGTAAAAGTCGCTGGCGACCACCGAGCCCTGGGGCTGCCCATCACCCCAGAGAGCCTGTTGCGCATCCATATGCAACTGATCCAGCATGAAAAAAGTGCCCCCTGAGCCCTCCAGTGATTTGAAGCGGGAAAACACGTTGGCTGGGTAAGCGATTGGAACATAACGATCCAGCCAAAGACGTGCTGAAACAACATCGATGGAGCCAAGCGAAGCAGCGCTAACAAGCTCTGGTGCTGCCTTGCTGAGTTCTGGAGATTGAGCCATCAGAGACTTGAGCCCTTTTGCACCAACCGCCAAGACCACAGCATCCACGTCGTCAATCACCTGAACTGTTTTGGTTGCCATGTTCTGAAGCTCAACCGAGCTGATGCGCTGCGAGTCAGACGACACATTCACCCGTCTCACCAACGTTCCACCAAGGACCTGCAGATGATGGCGGGAGATCAGCCTTCTACTCAGGGGTGCAAACAAATGTTCAGCGATACTTTTCGACTTGATCCAACAGACATCAAATGAGTCTTGGTGGGCCAGGGCGTAGTAATAAAGGAGCTCCATGGTGACCGCGGCCGAAAGCTCTTCGGGCGGCTTGAACAAGCCAACCAGCAAGGTGGGGCGCAAGAACTCATTGATGAGCCGATCGCTGATGCCAAGCTTGACAAAGAGTGATTGCGCATCGAGATCGTCGTACTGCTGGAAAATCTTATCGCTGCGATAAAGGTCCAGCATCGTATAGAGTAGCCCTGCAATACTGAGCCTGTCTTGAATGGGTAGTCGCGTGAAGTTAGTGATTGTTGCCACCATCTGGCCAAGCGGACTTGGCCATTGGGGTGCCTCACCAAAGACAGGCGCTGTTGCTTCTAACCCTTCTGGCGACCAGAAGGCACTGGTTGTGAAGTCAGTGAAGATATCTCTAGCGCCGAGTTGATCTGTGAGTGCATTGATATTGGGATAGTCTTTCCAAAAACCTCTGGTGCCTGCCTCGAAAGGTTTGCCGCTGTTGGTGGTGATTGGTTGAGTGCCTGTTGGATCGGACATCCCATCAATCAAGGTGACACGAATACTCGCTTCACAGAGTGCCTTGGCTGCGCCCCAACCAGCCCATCCAGCTCCGATGACGACTACATGGGATGGTCTTCCGTCAGGCATGGCTGCTACAAACGTCGGCTCAGCTTTTGCAAGTTACTCAAACAGTGATGGAAGGAGGAGATCACCCATCACGGCTGCGCTCGCGTCTCCCTTTTGCCAGGCTGGGAGCACCGCGGAAGATCTGATGCTGCGCTTTCTGCTCAACGTTCTCTGGTTCGTGCTCGGCGGGGTGGTGATGGGCCTGGGCTGGTGGCTGGCCGGTCTTGTGGCGGCGATCACGATCGTCGGCCTTCCCTGGGCCCGGGCCTGCTTTGTGATCGGCAACTACTCCTTCTGGCCGTTTGGAAATGAGGCCGTGAGCAGGCGTGAGCTCACCGGACGGATGGATTTCGGCACCGGACCGCTCGGGCTGATCGGCAACGTGATCTGGTTTCTGGTGGCGGGCTGGTGGCTAGCTATCGGCCACCTCACCTCTGCAGTGGCCTGCTTCGTGACGATCATCGGCATTCCCTTCGGGATCCAGCACATCAAGCTGGCGCTGATCGCACTGGCCCCGGTCGGCATGCAGGTGGTGCCGGTGCGCCGCTAGATGCCACCCCAGCGCCTGCCCGGGGGCAGAGTGGGGCCAATGCCAATTCCTTTCCGGCCCAGCCCCCGCGAGACCACAGAAGCGATGGTACGCAATATCGCTCGCGAGCTGGCCGAGATCGAGCAGGCCATCAGCCATTGCAGGGGCGATCGGGTAGCTGAACCCCGATTGACGGGCACGTGGCTGGCCCACCTGCTGATCAGCAGCAGGGAGCTACTCCAGAACCTGCTGATCGAGTCGGCCCGCAGGCCGCCCTCCGGCACCTAGACCCTGCCCAGCACCCAGGTTACGGAAAGCCAATGGCGTACAAGCCGAGCAGGGGCTCAGAAGCAGAAGGGTAGGAACTGGGTGCGGCAGGCGGCGTAGCCATCCACTAGGGCGCCGAGGCCGATTTGGTGAGCGATGCCAAAGCCGGTGAGGCCTTCCACCACGATGCCGAGCATGGCGGCGCGGCCGTTAAACAATTCAGCTCGCTTGAGCTGCTCCATGAGGTTCAGCTGTTCAGCGCTGGTATCGAGCAGCTTGTCGTTGGCGGGGGTGTTGGTCATGGTGATCTCCTGGGTGGTGTGAAACGAAACGGAAGCCCTGGCGTCAGTCGGCGATATTTGGCTGAAGCACTAGGGCACTGATCAACCGAGCCCGATCTGGGAAAGGATGCCCTGGCCGGTGAGTAGCTCGGTGCCCAGGCCGATCACGAAGCCGAGCATGGCCAGACGGCCGTTCCAGGTTTCGGCGAAGGCGACAAAACCAAAGCGGGGAGTGGGTTCAGTCATGCGTGTTTCAGTTTGTTACAGTCATTGTAACAGCATGTGAAGGTGGTTGGCGCGGCGCCGTTCAGCCTTACTTCTGATCAAGCTGAGCGAATCGCCGTTCACTAATGATCTTCGCCAATTCCAGGAAATAGCCGGCGGTGCACCACTTGCCATGGTTGCGGTCGCGATTGACCACATCAGTCCTGAGCTCGGCAGCCTCTGCCATTACTAGATCTAGCTCACCTTGAGGCAACTCATAAAGCTCTTGAAGCTCAACCGAGCGATCAAGCAGGTGACTCTTAAACCACTTTGGATTAAGTTCTTGAGGGGGGATATCCATATGAGATTGATTATGATTTAGAATTCACATTCTACAGCATTATCCTCTTCTTGCCATTCGTCCATAAAGTCCTCGAAGCTTGAGTGGAAGCCAGGGTTGTTTAGATAAATGTCCACAAGATCATCCAAGGCCACGAATTCAGGGATAAACGCACCAGGCTTTTGCTTGTAGTCATGCAAGATTTCTTCCTTATTCACTTTACTAAAATCCCAATTACCCAGCATAGGCTCAACTGGCAGATCTGAGGCTGGCTCTGCCAGGAAAATTGACGCCTCTCTATTTCGATCACCAAGCTGTACACGATTCGGTGCTGGTCCAGTTTTCGATGTCGGCTGACAGTGAAAGGCGGTTGGATTCTGGGCTTAAGTCGACTGGTTATTGACGAAATCGCGGTTCAGCAGATGGCAGACCTCAAAGATCTGCTCGGCACGGTCTGTGGTGAACTGCAGTTGCTGCGCCAGGGCCGCCAGGAACTGTTGCTCCTGAGGAGCCACGATCCGATCGCAGTGGATCAGCTGGCAGGCCAGGGCGAAGGCCATCTCCTGCTGCTCCGGACTGAGCAGCGGGGCCGCGCTGGCGATCAGCCCCTGCCACGAATCCTCCCGGAAGCGCTTGAGCAGACCCGAGATCAACAGCGCGAAGGCGTAGGGCTCCATCTCCTGGTAGGCCGTACGTCCCAGCAGCTGCTCCCGGATCACGCGGGCTTCGTCCTTGCCGAAGGTCTGGTCGCAGCACACCGCCGCCAGGGGGATGGCGGCAAAGGCGTCAAGCGTGGTCATCGGGAGGGTCATGGCGGGCGGCAGTGAACGCACTTCTCCAGCCTGCCGGCAGTCTGCAAGGGACTCGTTAAGGCTTGTTCAAGCTCAGGCCACGCGAACGCTCCCGTTCACCCAGCGGGCCCGTCGTAGTCTTCGCATCATCCGATTCTCAACTCGGATTCTCAACTCGGATTCTTATCCGCTGGCCCGGCCCAAGCCACCGTCTTGGATCAGGGTGCATTCCACTCCCTGCCGCCGGAGATCTTCCACCAGCAGATCACAGATTTCCCGATCCACCGGAGGAGTGAGATGCTTCTCTCCATCAAGGAGGTGGACCACCTCCCCTGGGAGGCAACCGATCCAGCGAGCCAAGCTTTGCTGCGCCTGAAAGCGACGCTCTGGCGAGTGCGCCCCCTGAAATTGGATCTGCAGACGGTAGCGGGGGGGCACTGGAAGATCCAATTCGATACTACGCAGGCTGGCCGCCGTCGCCAGCACCACCAACTGGTCTCCGGCGGCCAGCACCAGGTCTGGCGGCGGCAAAAGAATGGGCTCGCGATAGCGGGACCGGCGCAGAGAAACGCCTGTCACGCCATAGCCATTCTCCAGCCTGGAGATATTCAGACCGCAAAGATTGTTCTGCTCCTGAAGGCGGTAGCGCACGATCAGTAGGTGGGTGCCCTGCAGTTGCAAGACTCCCTCCACCCTCTCCCCAAAGGCGGCCGCCACCACCGCATCGGCGACGAGGTCGACGGTGGAAATCACCGCCAGCCCTCCCAGCAGTTCCCCCAGGGGTTCGGCGGCCCCAAAGTCATGGGCCAGCACCGCGACACCAGCCTCGGGCCAGCGTTTTTGCAGCGCCATGGCGGCTTCTAGATTGGCCAGCAAATCGGTGGTGAGCAGGCCTACGGCGGCAACAGGACGACCCTCAAGCGCCTGGAGCGCCTCCTCCAGTTGTCCGAATTGAACGATTCCCTTGTCCTGGGAGCCATCGCTGCCCCCCGGCTCGACCCTCACCACCAGCTGCTGGTGACGCCGCAGCCGCTGGGCGATGCGCTGGGCCAGCGCCGATCCCTCCACTAACAGCACCGGCGCCGGGCCCCGCCGGGGCAGCCGGATCCGTTCCACACCCAGGCGCTCCCGCAGCAAACGTTCCAGGATCACGGCCACCAGGGCCGAGATCAGCAGCGTGCCAACTAGGGAATAGAGCAGGGTGCCAACGATCAGCCAACCGCTGACCTCCCCTATCCCGGTGATGTCGGAGAGGAGGAGGTTCACCGGATCGACGTACTCCCCTTTGAGCAAGCCGAGGGTGACAAACACTCCCTGCTTCCATCCCCCCACTTGTGAGAAGGTCTGCACGCCGACCAGCACCAATAGCATCAGCAGAGCGAAGCCCCACCGCTGGAGCCGTGTCCGCGCCTGCAGCCAGGCGCGCAGCTTTTGAATTTTGCTCCGCAGCCAGGCCTGGACGCGATGGCGGCGGTTTTGGCCAGGGGCCAGCGGGCCCTGGTTGATGAGCGGTGACCGGGCTGTTAACCATACCGGCGGGGATCCGGAGGATGACCCGGGAAGCCGGACCTGCTTCTGTTGGCGAAGGTCCTCACCAGGACCCTCCACTACCTGAATGATCTGGCCATCTACCTCCACTCTCGCCCGCATCGATGCAGGTCTTAGGGCGGTGCTGATCGCATCAGCACAGAGAAGGTTGGGATCGACCACCGCTACCCCGGGCAGGCGATGCTCCAGCAGGGCGCCGAGATCGGCGCGACGGTTGGTGGAACGCACCACGATCTCTGCGGTGGGATTAAGGAGCCGTACCTGGAGGGCAGCCTCAAAGTTGATCGTGCTGTCGGAACTCAGAAGCAGAACAGCACTGGCTCGCTCGGCACCGGCTTGGCGCAACACGTGGGCCAGGCGCATGTCTCCAAGGGTGAGCGTTGCCGCCAGACGGGATTCCAGCTCGGGATCTCTCCAGCTGGGCTGCCTCAGATCGACGCCGTGGAGGGGCAGACCAAAGGCCAGGAGGCGCTGAAGACAGGCCTGCCCCAGGGCGCCAAGTCCACAGACCAGGACGGGGGCAGGGCTCAGGCGATCGGCGGGATGGGCACTCAACGTCCGGGGGCGCCGGGTTCAGAGATCATCTTCCACACCGGTGGTGATGGTGCAGTCGCTGGTGGGGTAGCTCACGCAAAGCAGGGCAAAACCCGAGGCGATTTGATCATCGTCGAGGAAGCTTTGATCAGATTGGTCGACACCACCGCTCACAACTTTGCCGGCGCAGGTGCTACAAGCACCGGCCCTACAGGAGTAGGGGAGGTCAATGCCCTGCTCCTCAGCAGCATCAAGGATGTAGGTGTCAGAAGCACAGGTAAAAGACTTGCCGTCTTCAGTTGTGATGGTGTAGGTGTCAGCCATGGATCCGAACGTTGATTGACTAAATCAATCCAAGGCGAAACCCCAAAAAGGGTCGGTAGGGCAGGACACATGGACCCTGGATCAGAGCAAAACGGCTTCTTTTGCGGCACTCCGCCAGCAGGCCCTGGCGATCACCTGTCTTAAGACCACCGCGGACAGCTAGTTGTGTTTTCTCACCAGGTCATTCAGCGATCAGCCGCCGCTGGTGGTATTGCTGAAGCGGAACTGGCTGCCCCAAGAGCAACCGGACATCCCTGGCCCCCGCCGCCAAGCCCACCTTCTCGATGACCTCCCCAACCCAGGAGCTAGACGCACCGGCCCTGCGACGCCTGGCTCCCTACCTGGTGGGATCCACCCGGCGTGGGGTGGTTGGGGGAAGTCGCTACGCCGTCAAGCTCCGGGCGGCCTTGGCCCAGGCGGCTCAAGATCCTGCGCGGCTGCCTGTGCTGATCAGTGGCGAGCCTGGGCTGGAGAAGGACAACCTGGCTGCGCTCGTTCATTTCGGCTCGGGCGACCGGCGCCATGTATTGATTCGCGTTGACACCAGCCTGCTGCGCGCCGATGGCGGCGATTTGTTTCACGGTTCCCCAAGCCAAGGGCCGCCGTTGCTGGAGTGCCTCTGTCAGGGGTGCGTGCTGCTGGATCGCTTCGATGCCGCCCCTCCCGAGCTGCGAGCCCTACTGATCGAGCTGGCGCGAACGGGCCAATGGCCTGGCTGCAGCGAACCATTTCAAGGCCGGTTGCTGTTCACCGCCGAATCCAGCGTGCCGGAACTGGAAGGTCTGTGCGACCAAATCCGGGTGCCTCCCCTACGGGTGCGCCGCCAAGACCTGGGGGATTGGATCCGTTATTCCCTGCGGCGCCGTGCCCGCCAATTGGGCTGGCCCAAGCCACCCCAGGTGCCCGCCAACGTAGTGAAGCGTCTCCAAAGCCACGACTTCCCCAACAACCTGCGGGAACTGGATGTGGTGATCAACCGGGCACTGCTTCAGGCCAAGGCGTCAGCCGTTCATGGTGAGCTGCCCGACCTCTTGCCGGAAGATGTGTTTTGGCTACTGAGCCGGCCCACCAGCCTGCGCTTCGACATCTGGCGCTGGAAGCCTCGGCTGAGGGAGTGGATGCGAGCCCCTTTGCTCTGGAATGGCCTGTTGTTTGGCTTGGTGAGCTGGCTGTTTGTGCTGGTGAATGGGGCCCTGTGGCTTGGACCCCAGGATCGGGCCCACAACGGTGCATTGAATCTGTTTTGGGCCTGGTGGTGGCCAGTGATTCTTGTCACCTTCCCGCTGGTGGGGCGGCTGTGGTGCTCCTTTTGCCCGTTCATGGTGTGGGGCGAAATCAGCCAGAAGCTCGCCCGTTTACTGGGCTGGCAGCCGCGCCGTTGGCCCCGGGGCGACACCGACCGCTGGGCCGCACCGGTGTTGGCCGCTGGCTTTGGCGCCATCTTGCTGTGGGAGGAGCTGGCCAATCTTGAAGACACGGCCTGGTTGAGCAGTTGTCTGCTGCTCGTGATTACGGGCGGGGCGGTGGTGTGCTCGCTGTTGTTTGAAAAGCGCTTCTGGTGTCGCTATTTGTGCCCAGTGGGGGGCATGAATGGCCTGATGGCGAAGTTATCGGTGCTGGAGCTGCGGGCCGAGGCGGGCACCTGCAGCGGCAGTTGCAGCAGTTATGCCTGCTTCAAAGGCGGACCAGCGGAAGGTGAAGGCCTGGCCACGGGAGGCTGCCCCCTGGGCACCCATCCAGCCCACCTGGAAGACAATCGCAATTGCGTGCTTTGCCTCACCTGCGTTCAAGCCTGTCCGCACCGCTCTGTGAAATTGCGCCTGCGCCCGCCCGCGGCCGACCTGCAAAAGGGCATGGCTGTCCCCTTTGGCGAACGTCTCTTGCTCTTGGTGCTGCTGGGCGGTGTGGCTTTGCATCACTGGCAGGGCTGGCTGGGTTGGTTGCCATGGGCCCCTGAATCCCTACAAGCAGGTCCCCTGCTGCCCAGGTTTGGGGTGGGTTTGATTGCGCTGCTGCTGCCTGTTTTGGTGGCCGGCTGGTGGCCGAAACCCTTGCTCTATGGGCTCTTGCCGCTGGTGTGGGCCCTGATGTTGTCTCGCTATTTGCCCTTGGGAATGGTCGAGGCCGGCCAGCTGCTGCCGGTGAGTGCCTTCCCCTGGCAAGGAGCCGCGGCTGCCCTCTGGCCAAGCTGGAGTGCCGATCAGCATGTGGTGGCCTTCTGCCAGAGCGCGGTGATTGCGGTGGGTCTGCTTTGGAGTTTGGTGATCCTGCGGCGGCTGCTCACAAGTCCCCGCTTGCTGGGGCTGGGATCAACCCTTGCCATCGCCCTTGCCCTGGGGGGACGTTGGCTCACGGGCATGGCCTAAAGCAACTCCTTCCATTGGGAGGAAGCACTCCCGTTGAAATGCCGCAAATGAAGCCACCGCTGCGGGATCAGTCCGCCAGCATGGGTACACCCGAGATCGACATGTGTGCTTGAATCCCTTTTTGCCATTCAGCACGGCCAAGGTTCTGGCCCTGAAGGCCACTGTGCTGCTGCTGCTCACCCTGCTGATCAAGGCGAGGGTGCAGATCGTGGGCGGGTCGGCCATTGGAATCTTCCTTTTGCTGCTGCAGACCTTTGTTTTCCTCGCCATCAGCGGTGGCTTGGTGCTGGCAGCCGGCGGGGCCGCGCTCATCGCCAAGCAGCAGCGCCGGTCGGCTTCTGCCTGAGGCCGATCCATGGCCGTTGAAGTCGCCCTGGCGATGCTGCATCGGGATGGTCGCTGGCTGATGCAGCTGCGCGACGAGATCCCCGACATCGTTGCGCCCGGCTGCTGGGGGCTCTTTGGCGGACACCTCGACCCCGGCGAAACGCCAGAGCAGGCCCTGCGGCGGGAGCTGCTGGAGGAGATCAGCTGGCAGCCCCCGGCGGTGGAGCTGGTGATGGTGCATCACATCCACCGCCGAACGGCCCATGTGTTTCAGGCCGAGCTATCGGTGCCGCTGGAGCAGCTGCAGCTTCTGGAGGGCCAGGACTTGGGTCTGATAAGCCCAGAAGAACTGCTGTCTGGATCGATCTGGAGCGCCAAGCTCAGCAGCCATCGCCCCCTCGCCGATGGACTATTGGAGGTGATGCAGCACGTGCTCACCAAGCTGGTCTGAGCACAACAAATCCCGGAGCGATGAACGTCGGGGCACGAATCAGTCCTCGGTCTCCGGGCTGAGGGGCGGCAGCCGCCGCTCCACCTGCAGAAACACCAGCCAGGCAACGCCTGCACTGATGCCAGCGGTCCAGTCGCTACGCAGCAACTCCACGATCGACACGGTGCTGGCGCCGATGCGCAGGCCCCGCAACAGAAAGCGGCCTAGCTTTTCAAGACGAGGAGCTTGGCTCATTGTTATCACCGGCTCTTGACTCAGTAACAGCCGGATAAATACCACCCCAGCCGATCACTGGCTTACCACATCGGCAGTAAGGCAAGGCCCCTCCTCAACGACCCAGCTCTGCTGGAGCAGGATGATGGTTGAATTTTCCGCAGCCCATGAGTGTTGGTCTACAGGGACTGCTGACAATCGTTGCCATTGTTGCTGTATCTCCCTTCGTAGCTCGACTTTTTGGAGGCCGGCTTCCAACAGTCGCGCTATTGATGTTGGGGGGGATTGCTGTAGGGCCTTCTGGCCTGGCCTTGGTGCAGCAGGATCCAGCGATTGATCTTTTCGCGAAGATAGGTCTTGGATTGATCTTCGCCTTAAGGGTACCTCGAAATTTACGAGATTTGCCAGCCTCTGATCACCATAAAAAAATGCCTTTCGGCATCGTCGCAGCAGATCATAAGTGCTCAAGCAATGCAATATTGTCGGCAAATTGATTCGTACTG
>NZ_JAGQAY010000022.1:0-41109 GCF_024345355.1 Cyanobium sp. WKJ7-Wakatipu | reverse complement strand
TTAATTACCGCTTCAACAGACGCTTCAACTTGTCAATAATTACTGAGCGAGTGGTTCATGCCATCTGCAGCTGCGACGCTCGGCCGGAACGCATCTTGAGGAGTGCGGAGCTAGCTACCTAATCAAGTAAACTTTTGCGATATAGTCCTGTAAGTGTTATAATTTACAACCACAAAATCTTCATAAGTGCTAAATTAGAAATTCAGAATTTACCGATTTTTATGAGTTTTGAATTTGGCGATCCAGATATTTTTGATAAGATTTATGAGAATTCATACTGGGGCAAGGGGTCAGGGGGCGGAAGCTCCCCTGAAGCAACTCAACCCTACAAGGTATTCCTAGAAGAGTTTATTCGTCAACATAATATTAAATCAGTCGTTGACCTTGGTTGCGGCGACTGGCAGTTTTCTCAATTTATCGACTTTGGCAGCGCAACATATATTGGCATCGATGCATCCAAAAATGTAATCACAAATAATCAGCGGTCATTTTCGCGGCCAGGGGTTTCCTTTGCCAATCTTCCAGAGGATTACAATGAACTTCCCTCCGCCGAACTGTTAGTCTGCAAAGACGTACTAATGCATTTAAGCACGAAGGAAGTTCAAAATATTTTATCAATTCTTCCAAACTTTAAATATGCATTAATCACCAATGACATTCCATGCGTATCCGCATTCGGGAAAATTCTTCTAAAGTTGCGGCGTCCATTTGCGCCCGTAAATAACAGAGAAATAAAGACAGGTGACTACAGGACCCTTGACCCGACTGAAAACCCATTCAACCTAAGGTTGAAAAAAGTATTTGAGTGGAAAGGCAGCAATTTAATCCTTGGCAAAGATTGTGGCTGGACAAAGCGAACTTATTTGCATCAGCAACACCAAGACGTGGAATTGCAGAGTCCAGGAGCTCATTGAGTCCCTTGCCGCCATGACAGCCGCCAATAGCAGAAAGCACCCATATCCTAGCGATAACACGGTAGAGATGCGCTACTGCGCTGGTCAGTCCTGGGAGCAATCCACAGACCAGTTGAAGCAAAGCTGCCCAGGCAAGATGAGGAGAGGGCGCCATGACGACTACAAGGGCTCAGCGCTGGTATTGACCTGCGGCCAGCGCCCTGAATTTGCATGTTCTATGTGGTGTTGGAAATAGTATTGGAATTGGTGTTGGAAATGGCATTGGATTCCGCCTCCACCAGTGGGAAGCGTCGTCTCTTCCCGTGTCACCACTTCGCTCTGAGAGTCACAACGAGGGCCTCCCTCTCCGTTGTTAAGCCCGAATGCTTATTTACGGCTGGCTGCGGCCAGCCGGGTAGCTATCTCGGGTAGGAGCTTGTGATCTTGGGCGCAGGCCTGGCCCTCAGAAAAAATCACCAGCAAGAAAGGCGCAGCTTTTGGCATAGAACCCTCAGCTGACGGCTCCACGTAGGCAGCATCGTGCCGGGCCTGGCTCATCCAGCCCGCCTTGCTCCAGAGGCGAGAACCAAGGGGCAAACCCTCACCAATGAAGCCATCCACTTGATTTTCCGGATCCGCAAGCCTCAAGGCCGGATCCAGGCTGCGCGCCAGCAGAGCTGCCATCCGGGCACAAGCCGGCGGCGAGACCAGGGCCGACGCCAGCACGGCCTGCAACAGACGGGCTACAGCGTCGGTACTGAGGCGATTGCGGTTTTCCAGCTCGGTGCCGTAATAGACCCGCTCGCGCCCGTAGGGGCCATCACCCCAGGTTTTTTGGCAAGCATTACAGCCCTGCAGCTCCGGCCAGCCAAGCTCGCTCAGCCAGCCATTGACAAGCTGACGCTGCTCCACCCAGTGGGCCATGCGCTCGGGGGGCAGAGAAGGGCCGCTGGTGGTGCCAGTAAGCAAATCCACCACTAAGGAGGTGGCGTCGTTGCTGGAGTCGCGAATCATGTCTGAAAGGGCACGCCGCAGCTCGGGCGTATCCGCAAGCAAGTCAGCCTGGCGCCAAGCCTCGGCCGCCACCAGGTACACCAGCTTCACCACGCTGGCTGGGTAGCGAGGACGATCCCCAGCCCAGCTCGCCCCCTGCACCGGCTGGGCCCAGAACAGATCGGGATCCAGATCGGCAGCTCGGCCAAGCAAGGGCTGGTCGTAGCGAAGCCAGGTAATGGAGAGGTGCTGGGCTAAGCCAGGCCGCCCCTCCAGCTCAAGAGCCCGCACCAGATCGGCCAGGATCTGAGCCATGGCTGGATCGGGGCTGTAAAAAGCCATCACCGCCGGCCAACGTTGTGGCGAGATTAGCTGTGCTGACAGTAGACACCATCAACCCTGCCCAGCTGGCTGCCGGCACCCCAGCCGCGCCGGAATGGCTCATTCCAGGCACGAACTGGCAGCTCACTGGCAGCGTCGACCTCTACAGCCAGGCCCGCGGTGAGGGGCTAGCCAGCCAGGCCTGGACTGGCCGCCACTTGCAAATCCTGACCAGTCCGGCAGCTACAGGGCCAGGAATGCGCCTGCGGGTACGACTGCTCGACGATGGCTACCCTGGCTGGCTTGAACCCGATGCTCTGCTAGGGCGAGCAGTGGCGTGCTCGCCGCCCCAGCCGCAACTCCTGCAACGGTGCAGCATTGTCCAGCGGATGGAGCAGGTGCTGAGCTTCACGCAGGCCGCCCAGCGCGTAGCCAACACCTACCTGTGGGGCGGCAGCCTGGGCCCCAACTACGACTGCTCCGGTCTGATGCAGCGGGCCTATGCCAGCGCTGGCATCTGGATTCCGCGCGATGCCTACCTGCAGGAGCGGTTCTGTCAGCCTGTGGCGGTGCAGCCGGGCCAGGTGCAGTTACTGGGGCCTGGCGACCTGATCTTTTTTGGCACACCCCAGCGCTGCAGCCACGTGGGGCTGCACCTAGGTGGCGGCCGCTATTTACACAGCTCCGGCGTCACCCACGGCCGCAACGGCATCGGCATCGACGACCTGGCGCCCCAAAACCCCGACCCGGTGGCGCGCCACTACCGACTGGAACTGCGGGGAGCGGGGCGGGTAATGCACAGCCATAACGGCAGTCCCCTACCCACCTAGGGTCGACCCCAAAGGCTGACAAAGACATGCAGCAAACGAGGGAAGGCCAGGCCGAGCTTTCCGTAGTGGTGCCCCTCTACAACGAGGAGGAGAGCCTGCCCCAGTTGGTGGAGCAGTTGCTGGCGGCACTGCGACCGCTGCAGCTGGGCTTTGAGTTGGTGCTGGTAGACGACGGATCCAGGGACGACACAGCGAAGGTGCTCAGCCAGCTGGCCGCCACGGTTCCGGAGCTGGTGGCCGTGCTGCTGCGCCGCAACTACGGCCAGACGGCGGCAATGGCGGCCGGCTTTGACGCCGGCGGGGGGGCGGTGATCGTGCCCCTCGATGGCGATCGGCAAAACGCCCCCGCCGATATCCCCCTACTGCTAGCTGAGCTCGACCAAGGCTTCGACCTGGTAAGCGGCTGGCGCCACCAGCGCCAGGATGCGGCCATGCAACGGCTGCTGCCCAGCCGCATCGCCAACAGCCTGATTGCCCGGGTAACTGGGGTGCGACTCCACGACTACGGCTGCTCCCTCAAGGCTTATCGGCGCGAGGTGGTGAGTGACCTCAACCTCTACGGCGAACTACACCGCTTCCTGCCTGCCCTGGCCTTCATCGAAGGTGCCCGGATCAGCGAGGTGAAAGTAAACCACCATCCCCGGCGTTATGGGGAAAGCAAATACGGACTCGACCGCACCTTCCGGGTATTGATGGACCTGCTGACGGTCTGGTTCATGAAGCGCTTTCTGACCAGACCGATGCACGTCTTCGGCTTCGGCGGCCTGGCCGCCATGGGAGCAGGGCTGCTAATCGGCATCTGGCTTGTAGGCGAGAAACTACTGCTTGGCGCAGACATCGGCGATCGCCCCCTGCTGCTGATGGCCCTACTGAGTTTTCTGACGGGGGTGCAGCTCTTCTGCTTTGGCCTGCTGGCCGAACTGCAGATGCGCACATACCACGAAAGTCAGGGACGACCGATCTACCGGGTGCGCGGCATCGTGCGCGGATCCGACAGCTGAGAGGCGGGGCAAAGGGATTGAATTTTTATGTCGCCCTAGCCGGGCCCGCAAGCTGCCACGGGTGGGCTTCGTACAGTATTAACGGTTGCTATTGGCCCGCGCCATGACTGGAGAATTTGCTGCCGCTTGGTTGCCCTCGGTGTTAGTCCCACTTGTTGGAATCCTCGGCCCAGCCGTGGCCATGGCCTTGCTTTTCAACGTAATCGAAGCCCGCGACTGAGCCCGACCCAAGCCGTCGCTCAGCCTCACCGCCTACCCCCGCCACCATGACCGTGACCCCCGTGGCCGACCCCTGCGTCGGCAATCTGGCAACCCCCGTCAACAGCAGCTATTTCAGCCGGGCCTTCATCAATGCCCTGCCCGCCTACCGCCCCTCCCTATCTCCGAACCGTCGTGGTTTGGAAGTGGGCATGGCCCATGGCTTCTTTCTCTACGGACCCTTCGCCGTCTGTGGTCCCCTGCGGCTCACCGAGTACGCCAGCACCGCTGGTTTACTCGCCGCCATTGGACTGGTGTCGATCTTGACCGTATGTCTCTCGATCTACGGCACCGCTGGCAACGGACCCAACATCCAGCCGGCTGACGCCACCATCGACAACCCGCCCGCAGACCTGTTCACCAAGGCTGGCTGGGCAGAATTCGCCAGTGGTTTCTGGCTGGGTGGCTGCGGTGGCGCCGCCTTTGCCTGGTTCCTAGCCGGCACTGCGATCGTTGCCCCGCTGGTCAATATCGCTGGCGGCGTCTGGAGCGTCAACTGAATCCCAAGCGGTTTTCCAATCCCCTGAAAGCTCCGCCAAGGCGGGGCTTTTTTATTGGCTGTTTTTACTAGGCGTTTTTACTGGGCGTTTTTATTGAACCTTTATTGGGCTCCTAATTGGGCCTTTGATTGGGCTGATCTTGTCTTGGGGGCAGCCCGATAGACAGTGGCTGTGGGCCACAAGCCAAGCCTTCGGGACCAGAACTATTCCCTTGGGGGAAAGAGCCGGGGGGTGCGGTGAGGGGCAAGTTAGCCAACAAACAATGGACAATAAAAAACCCCAGCTTGCGCCGGGGTTAATTCGTCCCTCGAGGGAGGAAGTAGGCCGCAGTTAGCCGAACTTGCCAGAGGTAGAAGCAATCAGGAAGGCGGCATACGTGAGTATGTAGCCAATAGTGAAGTGAGCAAGACCCACAACACGAGCCTGGACGATCGAAAGAGCTACAGGCTTATCGCGCCAGCCAACAAGGTTGGCAAGCGGGGTCCGCTGATGCGCCCAGACGATGGTCTCGATGAGTTCCTGCCAGTAGCCGCGCCAGGAGATCAGGAACATGAAGCCGGTGGCCCAAACCAGGTGACCGAACAGGAACATCCAAGACCAGACGGCCAGGTTGTTGCTGCCAAACGGGTTGTAACCGTTGATCAGCTGGGAGGAGTTAAGCCACAGGTAGTCACGGAACCAACCCATTAGATAGGTGCTGGATTCGTTGAACTGAGCCACGTTGCCCTGCCAGATGGCGAGGTGCTTCCAGTGCCAGTAGAAGGTGACCCAACCGACGGTATTCAGGGCCCAGAAGACGCTCAGATAGAAAGAGTCCCAGGCACTGATGTCGCAGGTACCACCACGGCCCGGGCCGTCGCAGGGGAAGGAATAGCCGAAGTCCTTTTTGTCAGGCATCAGCTTGGAACCCCGGGCATCCAGAGCACCCTTCACCAGGATCAGAGTCGTGGTGTGCAGACCAAGCGCAATGGCGTGGTGAACAAGGAAATCACCAGGACCGATCTGCAGGAAGAGGTCGTTGCCACCATTGATGGCGTCGATCCAACCGGGCAGATAAACCGCACTGGCATTGCTAGCTGCGGATGCGGAATTGGATAGCAGCACATCCATGCCATACATCGCCTTGCCGGAAGCAGCCTGGACGAATTGGGCAAAGACGGGCTCCACCAAGATCTGCTTCTCAGGAGTACCAAAGGCCACGACCACGTCGTTGTGGACGTAGAGACCCAGGGTGTGGAAGCCGAGGAACAGGGAGACCCAGCTCAGGTGGCTGATTATGGCTTCCTTGTGCTCGAGCATCCGGGCCAACACGTTGTCTTTGTTGGCTTCCGGGTCGTAATCGCGGATGAAGAAGATCGCACCGTGGGCGAACGCACCGCACATCAGGAAGATGGCGATGTATTGGTGGTGGGTATACAGCGCAGCCTGCGTTGTGTAGTCCTTAGCGATAAACGCGTAGGACGGCATCGCATACATGTGCTGGGCCACCAGGCTGGTGACCACACCCAGAGATGCCAAAGCCAGACCAAGCTGGAAGTGGAGCGAGTTGTTGATCGTGTCGTAGAGGCCCTTGTGGCCAGCACCGAGGTCACCAGGGGTGCCCTTGGGTGGGTTGTGGGCTTCAAGAATCTCGCGAATCGAGTGGCCGATACCGAAGTTTGTCCGGTACATGTGGCCAGCGATCACAAAGATGCAACCGATCGCCAGGTGGTGGTGGGCAATGTCCGTGAGCCAAAGGGCTTCCGTTTGGGGGTGGAAGCCACCCAGGAAGGTAAGGATCGCGGTGCCAGAACCCTCAGCAGTTCCGAACTGCTGATAGACGGTGTCTGGGTTCTGGGCATAAACACCCCAGTTGCCGGTGAAGAACGGAGCCAAACCAGCGGGGTGAGGCAGCACTGAGAGGAAGTTGTCCCACCCAACGTGCTGACCACGGGCCTCAGGGATAGCCACGTGAACCAGGTGACCGGTCCAAGCGATCGAGCTGAAACCAAACAGAACCGCCAAGTGGTGGTTTAGGCGGGATTCAGCGTTCTTGAACCAGGCCAGGGAAGGCCGGAACTTGGGCTGAAGGTGGAGCCAGCCTGCGAACAGGGCCCAAGCCGACAGGATCATCATGAAGATGGAACCCTGATAAAGCTCAGCGTTGGTTTTCATCCCGATCGTGTACCACCAGTGGTACAGGCCGGAATAAGCAATGTTCACAGGGGAGGTAGCACCAGCCTGGGTAAAGGCGGCGATAGCTCCCTGGCCGAAGTGGGGATCCCAGATCGCGTGAGCGATGGGACGTACATGCAGAGGATCGGCGACCCACTGCTCAAAGTTGCCCTGCCAGGCGATATGGAACAGGTTGCCCGAAACCCAGAGGCCAATGATGGCCAGGTGTCCGAAATGGGTGGAGAACAGCTTTTGGTAAAGCCGCTCCTCGGTCATGCCGTCGTGGCTCTCGAAATCGTGAGCCGTGGCGATGCCGTACCAAATCCGGCGGGTTGTCGGGTCCTGAGCCAGACCCTGGCTGAACGAAGGAAATTTCGTTGCCATTGGGAGAGGTCAGAAAAGGTCAGCCGACCGCGACGATGCGGGCCAGGAAGAATGCCCAGGTTGTTGCAATACCGCCCAGCAAATAGTGAGCGACACCGACAGCACGGCCCTGGGTAATGGAAAGCGCCCGCGGTTGGATGGCGGGTGCAACCCTCAGCTTGTTGTGAGCCCAGACGATGGACTCGATTAGCTCTTGCCAGTAGCCACGGCCACTGAACAGGAACATCAGGCTGAAGGCCCAGATGAAGTGGGCTCCTAGGAACATCAAGCCGTAGGCACTGGAACTCGAGCCGTAGCTGTTGATCACCTGTGCAGCTTGGGCCCAGAGGAAGTCCCGCAGCCAACCATTAATGGTGATGGCGCTTTGGGCAAAGTTGCCGTTGGTGATGTGCTGGACGCTGCCATCAGCGTTGACGGTGCCCCACACGTCGCTCTGCATCTTCCAGGAGAAGTGGAAAATGACGATCGACAGGGAGTTGTACATCCAGAACAGGCCAAGGAACACATGGTCCCAAGCCGACACCTGGCAGGTACCGCCACGGCCAGGGCCGTCGCAGGGGAAGCGGAAGCCCAGATTCGCCTTATCAGGGACTAGGCGGGAGCTACGCGCATACAACACACCCTTCAACAGGATCAGCACGGTGACGTGGATCGTGAAGGCGTGAATGTGGTGGACCATGAAGTCGGCCGTTCCCAAAGGAATCGGACCGGCGGCCACCTTGCCGCCCACCGCTACAACGGTGCCGTTGAACACTTCGCTCACACCCGCGAGGGCGTTGGGCGCAGTGCTACCTGCAGCGGCAGCGTGAAGACCCTGAATCCACTGCGCGAAGACAGGCTTCAAGGCAATGGCGGAGTCGCTGAACATGTCTTGGGGACGCCCCAAGGCACGCATGGTGTCGTTGTGGATATAAAGGCCAAAGCTGTGGAAGCCAAGCCAGATGCACACCCAGTTGAGGTGGCTGATCAGGGCATCACGAGCTTTGAGCACCCGGTCCAGCACGTTATCGACGTGCTTGGCGGGGTCGTAATCGCGAATCATCGCGATAGCGGCGTGCGCACCAGCACCCACAACTAAGAAACCACCGATCCACATGTGATGGGTGAAGATCGACAGTTGGGTGGGGTAATCAATCCCGATGTAGGGATAAGGAGGCATCGCATACATGTGCTGGGCCACGATGATGCTCAGCGAGCCGAGCATCGCCAGGTTCACAGCCAGTTGGGCGTGCCAGCTGGTGGTCATGAACTCGAAGAGTCCGTCATGACCATTGGGAGCGGGGAACAGCAGGGGATCGCCCTTCTGGCCCTGGAGAATCTCCTTGATGCTGTGACCAATGCCCCAGTTGGTGCGATACATGTGGCCAGCCACGATGAACAACACGGCGATCGCCAAGTGGTGATGGGCGATGTCGGTCATCCAGAGGCTGCCGGTCACAGGATTCAACCCACCTTTAAAGGTGAGGAAATCGCTGTAAGCGGCCCAATTGCCCGTGAAGAAGGCTGAAACGCCAGCCCCGAAACCGGGGAATATCTGGGCGATCACGTCCTGGTTCAGGAACTCGTGGGGCAGGGGAATGTCGGCGTAGGTGGCGATGGTTTTGCCATTGAGCGCCAGCGGCTGGCCGGCGTCGATGGCGTCCATCAGCGCGGTGGTGGGCAGGGACACATGCAGCAGGTGTCCTGTCCAGGAGAGAGATCCCAGACCGAGCAGGCCGGCCAGATGGTGGTTGAGCATCGACTCAACGTTCTGGAACCACTCGAGCTTGGGAGCCGCCTTGTGGTAATGGAAGACGCCGGCATTGAGCATCAAGCCGGCCATCACCAACGCACCGATGGCCAGGGCCATCAGCTGGGTTTCATTGGTGATGCCCCAGGCCCTCCACACATGGAAGAGGCCGGAGGTGATCTGAATGCCGTGGAAGCCGGCACCCATGTCTCCATTGAGAATTTCCTGGCCGAAAATGGGCCACACCACCTGCGCCGAAGGCTTGACGTGCAGGGGATCGGTCAACCAACCGGTGTAGTTGGAGAAGCGCGCTCCATGGAAGAAGGCGCCACTCAGCCAGATAAAGATGACGGCCAAATGGCCGAAGTGAGCTGAAAAGATCTTGCGAGAGACCTCTTCAAGGTCACTCGTGTGACTGTCGAAATCGTGAGCATTGGCGTGGAGGTTCCAAACCCAGGTGGTGGTTTTGGGACCTTTGGCAAGGCTGCGATCGAAATGGCCGGGCTTGCCGAACAGTTCGAAGGTGGCCGGAACTGGGTTCCGGTCGACCATGGCCTTCGCCTTTTCCCCACGCTCTGGTGGGCTGATGGTCATCGAGACGTTCCTCGAGGGACGGGATCGAGGTGGTGGGTCCACCCCTGCAGCAGGCCGGAGAGCCTGCAGTTGGGCCCCATGAACGACCGGCGACCGAGGCCTCCAAGCGTTCATGGGCACCAGCCGGGAAGGGGGTCCGCGAAAACGCGAAACCACTTGCCACAACTGGAGCTTTGGGCCCCAATTAGGGGACCGCTCGCCGAAGTATAGGGGTCGTTTCCGAGAGGTTTTGGCTTGCAGTTACAAAGGTTCAATCCCGGCGCTTCCCAGGCCAGCACAGGGCTTTACAGAACAGAAAGAATCATCAACTTCAACCATCTTGCGGGCAGTTTTTTATTACTTAGAGCGCATCAAAAACAGCCGTCTGCCGCATCCGTTTCCCCTAGGGTGGCACCGGCCAGCAGAATGCTTCCACTACAAGCTGAGCAACCCAGCGTGGGCGCAGGCAGCGCAACCCATCCGGCTCTCCCGTCTCGCCCCGTGCGATGGCGGCAGCGACTGCTAGCGGTCCTGCTATTGGCAGCGTTGATGTTGTTGGCTGGCTGCAATCGAGTAGCCGCTAGCCGCAGCAGCGGCCCAGCCCCAGCGCCTCTTCCAGTCCAGGGGCCAAGTGGCCGCTTGCAGGAAGTCGCGCCACCTGCCGCCGTACAACAAGTTCAAGCGGCCCTGGCCGAACGCCAGCCCCAGGTATCGATCCAGATCCCGCTAGATGGAAGCGACCTGCCAGGCGGGCCGGTCAAGTTGCAAGTGCAGGTTCGTGATTGGCCGTTAGTTGATGCGGGAGTGCTCGGGTTGGGGCCTCACCTCGTGGTGCAAGTTGATGACCTACCGCCCCAACGCCTCACCACCTCACTATCTGGGCAATTCCCAACTCGCCTGGACGCCGAACTACCGCCCCTGGGCCCGGGCAGCCATCGCCTTACCGCCTATGCGGCCAAACCCTGGGGGGAAGTGGTGAAAAGTCCAGGCGCCTGGGACCAGGTGCGGGTGAACCGGGTGGCCGCCAATCCCCTGGCCACTCCCCAGCTGGGCACACCCCAGTTGATCGGCGTCAGCACAGCAGATCTGGCCGGTCGCGAACCGGTGCTGCTCGACTGGCTGTTACTAGATGCTCCCCTCCAGGGCCTGCGCGACAACGACGGCAGCTGGCGCCTGCGGGTGACGGTCAACGGGGACAGTTTTTTGGTAGATCAGAACTCGCCTCTGTGGCTCAAGGGCTGGCACAGCGGCAGCAACAGTGTGCTGATGGAGCTGGTTGATGGCCGCGGCGCTCCCCTCAACCCCCCTTTCAACACCTTGGTGAGCGAGGTGACAATTAATGGTTCCTCGCCCACGCCCAGTTGGCAGCGGGGGCGCCTGGATGCCAGCGAGTTAGCCCAGCTACTGGGAGAGGAGCCTGCAACCCCGGCGGCTCCAGAACCAGAACCTAAACCAGTCCCAGAAGAACCAGCAGCAGCCATAGAAATCAATCCGCCGACGGCCAGCGAGCCCCAAACCGTGGCTGAACCGTTGCCCGCAACTGAGCCCCAATCCCCACTTGAGCCCGAGGCTTCGCCGGAAACGGAACCCCTGCCGGAACCAGGACAACTTGACCCAGAACAACTGCTTGAGCTGGAGCCCACTGTTGAAGCTGAGTTAACCGAATCTTCGAAGCAAGATGCCCCACAAGCGATCCCCGCCCCTACTCCGGCCCCCACCACTAGGGCCCCCACTGATCGGCTCAGCGCCTCCACCAACCTGGGGGGATCGGCCCGCAGCCAGCTGAATCCAGATGGTTCCCTGCTCAAGCCCAAGGCGCCGGGTCCCATGGCCGGGCTGCGTCAGAAGCTAGGTACGTGAATTCACCAAACAACCGCCCCGAGCAGGCCGCGCCGCGCGCCCGCCGCTGGGGCCTGGGCTTCAGCCCTGCCAGCGCCCCCGTGCTGGACCAGCTCCTTCAGGCCGGCCTGATCGACTCCCAGGTGGGGACTGACGACCAGCCCGCCGCTGGGGACTGCTTAGTTGAACAGTGGTCAACGGCCAGCGGCTTTGTGATCGTTGGTGCCTGTGGCCTGGTGACCAGGCTGATTGCGCCGCTGCTCGTGAATAAAGAGCGCGATCCCGCAGTGGTGGTGGTGGATCCCCAGGGTCGGTTCGCCATTCCCCTGCTGGGGGGGCACGCGGCCGGGGCCGAGCGACTGAGCCACCAGATTGCCGCCTGCCTAGGCGGCCAGGCTGTGCTCACCGGGGCAACGGCTGCAGCAGGCTTACTGAGCCTCGACAGCTTCGGCAAAGACTGGGGTTGGCAGCGGGGGCAGGGCGATTGGAGCGCCCTGATGCGTAAGGCAGCCCATCTGGATCAACCGCTGCGGCTGGAAGCTCACCACGGCAGCCGCCGCTGGCTAGAGCTCGAGGCCGCCACCTGCCTACTGGAGCGAGCTGGTGGCTCTGGAGAGAACCCAGAGGCAGATCTGGTCGTAGATATCCACACCGGCGCTGGCTGCCGCTGGCATCCGCCGAGCCTGTGGCTAGGTATGGGCTGTGAACGCAACACCAGCCTGAGCCTGCTGGAGCGCTTGCTGGAACAGACCCTGGGCGACCAGCAATTGGCACCTGAATCCGTAGCTGGTTTAGCGAGCATCGACCGCAAGGCCGATGAACCGGCCCTGCTTGCTCTAGCGGCTAAACGAGGCTGGCCAGTGCGTTGGTTTGGGGCCGATTCCCTAGCGGCAGTGCCGGTGCCCACCCCATCGGCGGCCGTGGCCCGGGAGATGGGCACCGCCAGCGTGGCCGAGGCCGCAGCCCTGCTGGCAGCTGGCCCCGCCGCCCAATTGCTGCAAACCAAGCTCATCGAGCATGCCAACCCAGGCGAGCTCGGGGCAGCCACCCTGGCGGTGGCTCTGGCCGAGAGTCAATGGGCTCCCGAGCAGGGCCAGCTGCACCTGGTGGGCAGTGGCCCGGGCAGCCTGGAGCTGCTCACTGCGGATGCGCGCCGCGCCCTGGCGGAAGCCACGGTGTGGGTGGGCTACGGCCTCTACCTCGACCTGCTTGAACCGCTGCGGCGACCTGATCAGCTGCGCTGGAACGGCCAACTCACGGAGGAGCGGGCCCGCTGCGCCCTGGCTCTGGAGCTAGCGAGCCAGGGGCTGAATGTGGCCCTGGTCTCCTCTGGCGACAGCGGCATCTACGCCATGGCCGGCCTGGCCCTGGAGCTTTGGCTGGCCAGCCCAGCCGATGGCCGGCCCAGCTTCAGCGTGCATCCGGGCATCTCGGCTCTGCAACTCGCCGCGGCCAGGGCCGGAGCTCCCTTGATGCACGATTTCTGCACCATCAGCCTCAGCGACCGACTCACCCCTTGGCAAGTGATCGAAAAGCGGCTGCAAGCAGCGGCTGCGGGGGACTTTGTAGTAGCCCTCTACAACCCCCGCTCCCTGGGCCGCGACTGGCAACTAGCCCGAGCCAGGGAGCTGCTGCTGGAGGGCCGGCCGGCCTCAACACCAGTAGCCCTGGCCCGCCAACTGGGGCGAGCCGATGAGGCCGTCAGCCTGTACAGCCTGGGCGAATTACCGGTGGAGCAAGTGGACATGCTGACTCTGGTGCTGATTGGCAACAGCAGCAGCTACGCCAAAGACGGACGCATGGTGACCCCAAGGGGTTACCCAGGAGCCGAGCTCAGCTGAAAAAATCGGGATGACAGGATTCGAACCTGCGGCCCCTTCGTCCCGAACGAAGTGCGCTACCAAGCTGCGCCACATCCCGATGAGGCGAGTTTAGGGGATCAACTCGGCTGTAGACCTTGGCCTGCCGGTGGCTTCCTAAAATTGGGATCAGCCCTTCTTCTGGCCTCCGTGGCCCTACTGGCGCCTTGCTCAAACCCGACTGGCTGCGCGTCAAGGCCCCCCAGCGGGAGCGCATCGGCGAGGTGGCTGACCTGCTGCAAGATCTCAAGCTCAACACCGTCTGCCAGGAGGCCAGCTGCCCCAACATCGGCGAGTGCTTCTCCGGCGGCACGGCCACCTTTTTGATCATGGGGCCCGGCTGCACCCGGGCCTGCCCCTACTGCGACATCGACTTCGACAAGAGCGTGCGGGAGCTCGATCCCAGCGAACCTGAACGACTCGGCGAAGCGGTGGCACGCCTGGGCCTGAGCCACGTGGTGATCACCTCGGTGAACCGCGATGATCTGGCCGATGGCGGCGCCAGCCAGTTTGTGGCCTGCATCGCGCAGGTGCGCCAGCGCTCACCACTCACCACGATCGAGCTACTGATCCCCGATTTCTGCGGCAACTGGAACGCTCTGGCCGCAGTGATGGAAGGCTCCCCTGAGGTGCTCAATCACAACATTGAAACGGTGCCAAGGCTCTACAAAAAAGCCAGGCCCCAAGGCATCTACGAGCGCTCCCTGGAGCTGCTGCAGCGGGTGCGCCAGGGCTGGCCGCGCACTTACACCAAATCAGGCCTGATGACTGGCCTGGGTGAGAGCGACGTTGAGGTGAAAGAGGTGATGGCCGATCTACGCCGCCACCAGGTGGACATCGTCACCATCGGCCAGTACCTCTCGCCGGGCCCCAAACATCTGCCGGTGGATCGCTTCGTGACCCCAGAGCAATTTGCGGCGTTCAAGCAGCACGGTGAGCAGGAGCTCGGCTTCCTGCAGGTGGTGAGCAGCCCGCTCACCCGCAGCAGCTATCACGCCGGCGAGGTGCAGCGGCTGATGCGGGAGTATCCGCGCTAAGCCACCACAGCCTCCCGCTCCGCCAGGCCCACGGTGGCCTTCTCGCTGGGGGGAACCAGCAGCTTGAACTGGGCCTTCCAGGTGGACCAATCCGCCAAGATCTCAGCTGCCTTGGCGCTGCCGGTGGCTTCGAGATGGGCCTGCAGCAGGGGCTTGAGCAGGACCTCCTGCTCGGGGGTGGTGAGCTCAGCGATAGCCACGATCTCCGGGTTCACCCGCTCCGCCAAACCACCGCTCTCATCAAGGATGAAGGCCACACCACCGGTCATGCCGGCGGCCACATTGCGACCGGTGCTGCCCAGCACCACCACCACCCCACCGGTCATGTATTCGCAGCAGTGATCGCCGGCGCCCTCGACCACGGTTTTCGCCCCGCTGTTGCGCACGCCAAAGCGCTCACCGGCGCGGCCTAGGGCGAAGAGCTCTCCACCTGTGGCGCCATAGAGACAGGTGTTGCCCAGGATCACCTGGTTACCAGGGTCGTTGACGCCGGCAGGGGGCACCACGGTGAGGCGTCCGCCATTGAGGCCCTTGCCCACATAGTCGTTGGCTTCACCCACCAGGCGCACGTTCATGCCCTGTAGCACGAAGGCCCCGAAGCTCTGACCCGCGGCACCTTCATAAGTGAGATCGAGCTGGCCTTGGAAGCCGGTATTGCCATGGCGGGCGGCGATCTCGCCGGATAGGCGGGCGCCCACGCTGCGATCTGTGTTCACGATCGCCAGGGTGCGGGCCACGCGGCCGTGGCCCTCGATAGCCGCCAGCACCTCGGCATCGGCCAGCAGCTGATCTTCCAGGATTTGTCCATTGCCATGGGCCTGGGCGTCGTGCTTAAGCCAGCTGCGATCAGCAGCGGCGGGGATCGGGTCAATCAGGCAAGAGAGATCAAGGGCGCTGGTTTTGGCGAGAGCCACGGCCCGGGGCTGCAGCAATTCACTGCGGCCGATCAGCTCTTCGAGCCGGGCCACGCCAAGCACGCTCAGCAGCTGACGCACCTCTTCAGCCACAAACAGGAAGAAATTCACCACGTGCTCGGGCACGCCGGGGAAGCGCTTGCGCAGGTTTTCTTTCTGGGTAGCCACGCCCACCGGGCAGTTATTGGTGTGGCAAACGCGGGCCATGATGCAGCCTTCGGCAATCATCGCCACCGAGCCGAAGCCGTATTCCTCAGCGCCCAGCAGGGCCGCGATGATCACGTCCCAGCCGGTTTTGAGGCCGCCATCGGCCCGCAGCAGCACCCGATCGCGCAAGCCATTCTCCAGCAGCGACCGGTGCACCTCAGTGAGGCCTAGCTCCCAGGGGCTGCCGGCATGTTTGATCGAGCTGAGCGGTGAAGCGCCCGTGCCACCGTCGTGGCCGGAGATCTGAATCACATCGGCGTTGGCCTTGGCCACACCAGCAGCGATGGTGCCGATGCCGATCTCGGCCACCAGCTTCACGCTCACCTT
Organism: Cyanobium sp. WKJ7-Wakatipu; assembly: GCF_024345355.1. Lineage (NCBI taxonomy): Bacteria > Bacillati > Cyanobacteriota > Cyanophyceae > Synechococcales > Prochlorococcaceae > Cyanobium > Cyanobium sp. WKJ7-Wakatipu. The sequence goes on along the minus strand of NZ_JAGQAY010000022.1, from coordinate 25,290 downwards.
GGCTGCAGGGTGCACCTGGTGCAGGTCGTGGATCAGCTGGGCCAGATCCTCGATTGAATAGATGTCGTGATGGGGAGGCGGCGAAATCAGGGCCACACCGGCCTTGCTGTTGCGCAGCCAGGCGATGTAGGGATCAACCTTCGGACCAGGCAGCTGGCCGCCCTCACCCGGCTTGGCCCCCTGGGCCACCTTGATCTCCAGCTGGCGGCCACTGCGCAGATATTCGGGGGTCACACCGAAGCGCCCTGAGGCGATCTGCTTAATGGCGGAGCAGGCGGTATCACCGTTGCGCAGGCCATTGATGCTGGGCAAGGTCGGCGAATGACCGTCGCCGTCCACATCGCTGAGCAACCCGAAGCGGGCCGGATCCTCGCCGCCCTCACCGCTGTTGCTCTTGCCGCCGATGCGGTTCATGGCGATGGCTAACACCTCGTGGGCCTCGCGCGAGAGGGCCCCCAAGCTCATGCCGCCGGTGCAAAAGCGACTGCAGATGCTCTCCAAGCTCTCCACCTGCTCGATCGGCAGCGGGGCGATAGCGGGCTTGAGTTCCAGCAGGTCCCGCAGGGCCGTGACTGGCCGGTGCTCCAGCAGGGTTTTGTAGGTGGAGAAGTGGTCGTAGCCGGGGCCCGCCTTCACCGCCGCATGCAGGGCTTTGGCCATCTCCGGGCTATTGAGGTGATACTCGCCGCCAGTGCGGTACTGCACGAAGCCCATGAACTCGAGCTTGGTGCGGTTGAGCTCGGGGAAGGCCTTGGCATGGAAGCTGAGGGTTTCGCTGGCCAGCTCGCCCAAGCTGAGGCCAGCCACCCGGCTGGTAGTGCCACTGAAGGCAAGCTGGATCAGATCGGCGCCAAGGCCGATGGCTTCGAAGATCTGGGCGCCGTGATAGCTGGCCAGCAGGGAAATGCCGATCTTGGAGAGAATCTTGCGCAGGCCGTCTTCTAGGGCCTTGCGCACATTTGCCTGCACCTGATCGGGGCTGAGCGCCGGCAACTTGCCGGTTTCGATCAGCTTCTGCACCCGGGGGTGGGCTAGCCAGTGGCGGCTGGTTTCCCAGGTAAGCCAGGGGCAAACGGCACTGGCGCCATAACCGATCAGGCAGGCCAGGTGGTGAGTGCTCCAGCACTGGGCCGTTTCCACCACCAGGGAAGCCTGCAGGCGCAAGCCCAGGTTGAGCAGGTGGTGATGCACCGCGCCCACAGCCAGCAGCGGTGGAATGGTGGCCGTGGTGGCATTGATCCCACCAGCCTCGCCGCCCCGATCGCTCAGCACCAGGATCTGGCTGCCGGCGCGCACGGCCGCCTCGGCAGAGCTGCGCAGGCGCTGCACCGCAAGCTCGAGACCTCCGGGGCCGTCGGTGACGGCCATCAGCGTGGAAAGGGTGGAGGTGGGCAGGCCCTGCCGGCCAACCTCCACAAGCTCCGCCTCATTGAGGATCGGACTGGCCAGGTGCAGCACCGCCGCCGAGGCAGCTTCGGGGCGCAGCGGCGAGCCCCGCCTGCCCAGATGCATCTCCAGGCTCATCACCAGCTTTTCCCGCAGGGGATCGATCGGCGGGTTGGTGACCTGGGCGAAGCGCTGCTTGAAGTAGTCGTAGAGGAGGTGGGGCTTGCCTGAAAGCACCGCCAAGGGAATGTCGTCGCCCATGCAATAGGTGGGCTCTTTAGCCGCGCCGGCCATGTCCTCGATCACCAGCTCGAAGTCTTCGGCGGTGAAGCCAAAGGCCGTTTGCTGTTGCAGCAGCTCCAGATCTCCCAGCTGACGCTCCTTGGTCCAGGGCTGGGGAACGAGGTTGCGACGATGCTGCGCCAACCAGTCACCGTAGGGATGGCGGGCGGCAACCTCTGCCTTCACCTCCCAATTGCGCAGCAGGCGGCCCTGCTCCAGGTCCACTGCCAGCATCTGGCCAGGGCCGAGGCGACCCTTTTCGATGATCCGGCTCTCCTCAAGCTCGACCACACCGGTTTCTGAGCCCATCACCACAAAACCGTCGCTGGTGATGCAGTAGCGGGCGGGGCGCAGGCCGTTGCGATCGAGGGTGGCTCCCACGCAGCGGCCATCGGCGAACACCAGCAGGGCCGGACCATCCCAGGGCTCCTGGGTGCAGGCGGAATACTCGTAAAACGACTGGATATCGGGCTTATCTGCCAGCTCGGGCTGGTCGCGGAAAGCTTCTGGCACCAGGGTGAGCAGGCTCTCGGTGATCGGCCGGCCGCTGCGCACCAGCAGCTCAAGGGTGGCGTCGAGGTTGGCGGAATCGCTGAAGGCGGGGTTCACCACTGGCTTCAGTTCTGCAGCCGCCTCCCCCCAGACCGCATCGAGATTTGCTTCCGAAGCCCTTGCCCAGTTGAGGTTGCCCAACAAAGTATTGATCTCGCCGTTGTGACCCAGCAGCCGCATGGGCTGGGCTAGGGGCCAGCGGGGCAGGGTGTTGGTGCTGAAACGGCGGTGGTACACCGCAAAGCTCACGGCAAAGCGTGCATCGCGCAGGTCGCCATAGAAAGCGGACAGCACCGCCGAACGCACCATGCCCTTGTACACAACAGTTCGGCTGCTCAGGGAAGCGAAATAGAGCTCACCAGGCCCTGGCCCCCAAACGGCGCGGGCCCGATCACCGCAACGGCGGCGCAGCCTGAATAGCAACGCTTCCAGATCATCACCGGCTTGGTCTGCGGCAATTAGCCACTGCTCAATTGCAGGAGCGGTCTGGCGGGCCAGGGAGCCGAGAACAGATGCATCCAGAGGGACTGCACGCCAACCCAGGCTGCCTAAGCCCAGCTTGGCGGCCTCATCTTCACAGAAAAGTTTTGCCTGCTCGCGCTTTGCAGCATCGGCTGGCAGGAAAACCATGCCCAGCCCGCGAGCCGCTCCCTTTGCTGCCGCCGCCTCAGGCCATACATCTTCTAGATAGCTCCAGGGGATGCCGCAGAGCACCCCTGCCCCATCGCCGGAATCACCATCGCCACCGCAACCGCCGCGGTGCTCCATGCAGTCGAGGCCGCGCAGGGCCTGCTGCAGCACCCAGTGGCTGGCTTCGCCCTGAAGATTGGCCAAAAAGCCCACACCACAGGCGTCCTTTTCGCCAGCGACAGCGGCAGGCGCAGCGCTATCGCAATGGGGCCAAACAGGGCGAGAGAAGTGAGGCATAACCCGAGACGGTCCGGCAGGTGATCTGTCAGGGCAGCGCCGCTAACACCCATAGGTGCTGGCAGCAGCAGAGCAGCTGATCCTAGGGATGCACATCCCCAAACCATGGCGCCCAAACCCTGGCACCCAAACCCTTAAAGAGGGCTAGCTTTCAAGGCTGTCGGCCAGGCTGGCCCATGGCCTCTACTGCATTCCTGGCTGGCTGGCTCCTGGTTCTGTGCCTGCCAGGGGTTGGCCAGGCCATGCCGATTACGCCGCCACCTCCGCCGCCTCTTGTTCCAATCGGTGCGGCCGCCGCAACTGAGCGCCAGGGCAGCAGTATCCGCATTAACGGCCGGCTCCAGAGCGCCCGCTGGATCTGGGTTAGGGGATTAGGCGACACGCCCCAACAACTGTGGATCCCCCTAGAGGTGCTCGAGAACCAGCTCGGAGTCACCAGCCGCAGCCGCAGCGATGGCGCGCTGGAGCTGGAGTGGTTTGGCCAGGAACTCAAGGTGCCCGCCAGCGCCCAGCGCAGCCTCGAAGACGAAGTAGCGGTAGACGTGAGCAGCCTGTTTGGCCGCGTCGGCGTGGGCCTACGCCACGAGGGCAGCCTGCTCAGCCTGGAGCTGGCCAGGCCCCAGCTGCTCCAGGTGCGCAGCTCAAACCCTGGCCCCGTCAAGCGCATCGTGCTCGACCTGGGCGGCCCGGCCGCCATTGGTAGAGACGACGCCGGACTGGTGGTTGACCTGCTCAGCCGCAGTGACCAACAAACCCTGCTGGGGAGCCTGGGCCTCCAGGCCCGGCAGGACAGCGCTGGGCTGAGGCTCAAACCCTCCGCAGCCAAATTGACGCGGGTATTCAGCCTGGGCGAACCCAACCGGGTGGTGATCGAGTGGCCGGATCAGGGGGCCGCTAGCCGCACTGACAGTCCAGCCCCGATCGATCCGCGCCTGCAGGCCCTACTTGGCAAAGAACTTCAGTGGGATCGCCTGGTGCGCCAGGGGGTGCGCATCAATGCGATCCGCATTGATCCACTTAAGGCCTCACTGCAGCTGCGGCCCCTGGCCAGACCTGGAGGCATGGAGGGCCTCAGCTCCCTGGTGCAGCTCGCCAACCAGCAGCAGGCCTGGGTAGCGATCAATGGGGGTTACTTCAACCGGGTAAGGCGCCTGCCCTTGGGGGCTCTAAAACAAGACGGCCGCTGGCTTTCCGGGCCAATTTTGAACCGGGGAGTCGCCGCCTGGGACGGGCGAACCATGCCCCGCTTTGGCCGGCTACAGCTTTCAGAGTGGGTTGTGGGCCCCGGAGCTCTGCGTCTACCGGTCGCCGTTGTCAACAGTGGCTACGTGCAGCGAGGTATCAGCCGCTATACCGCCGACTGGGGGCCCAACTACCGAGCCCTGAGTGGCTCTGAGACTGGCTTGTTAATCCAAGGGGGCCTGGTGCGACAGCAGCTTGGCCCCTCCGAATTGGATGCGGGTGTGGCGCTACGGGGCGATGACCTGCTGCTGGTGGGAAGGGGCGGAGCGGAGCTGCCCTGGGGCTTAGACGATCGGCTCCAGATCGAAAGCCGCCCCAGCAGCAACCTCGGCCTCGCAACACACGTGATTGGCGGGGGGCCATTGCTGTTGCAGGCAGGCCGCATCGTGCTCAATGGCGCCGCCGAAAACTTCAGTTCCGCCTTCCTCAGCCAAGGAGCACCCCGCACCGTGCTGGCCAGAGACGACCGCCAGATTTGGCTGATCACCCTGGAGGGGATCCAGGACAGCGGCCCCTCCCTGGGGGAAACCGCCGCGCTGCTGCAACAGCTAGGCCTGCAAGATGCCCTAAATCTCGATGGCGGCAGCTCCACCGGGCTGGTGCTGGGGGGTTCCCTGCAGGTGAAAGGTCGGGGTGTGGCCGGATCAGTTCACAACGGTGTCGGCCTAGTGCCGTGAGAAGGCTGCCAAAATGAGTTCAGATATGCAGACCCCCATGGCCAAGGCGCACAGCCTGCGCGTGACCGCCGCCGCCGCCGCCGAGCTGGGCCGCCACGCGGCTGTGGCGGGCACCCCCGGGATGATGCATCTGGATTTAGTTGATGGGCGCTGTGAGCGCTGGGCGATTCGATTGCGCCCCGGCCACCTGGCGGGCACGCCGGTTGCTCGTGCCGATGGCATCACTCTTTATGCGCCAGCAGAGCAACTGAACCTGCTGAGCGGCCTGAGCCTGGACTACCGGGGTGACATCAGCGGCGGCGGCTTTTTGGTACGTCCAGGCGAAGGCACGGTGAGTTGCGCCTGCGGCACTGCATTCAGCCGCTTAGGAGGAGGGCGACAGGCGACCCAGTAAGGTGGCGGATTGTCGAAATCGGTCGGACGTCCGACCAATATTCTCCGACCAGACCCCGGTCCTCGATGCCCACCATCCAGCAGCTAATCCGTACTGAGCGCCAGAGTCTTTCTCGGAAGACCAAGTCGCCCGCCTTGCGCGCTTGTCCCGAGCGCCGCGGTGTGTGCACACGCGTGTACACCTCCACCCCCAAGAAGCCGAATTCGGCCCTGCGCAAGGTCGCTCGGGTGCGTCTCACCTCTGGCTTTGAGGTGACCGCCTACATCCCCGGCATTGGACACAACCTTCAGGAGCACTCTGTGGTTCTGATCCGGGGTGGACGCGTCAAGGATCTGCCTGGCGTCCGCTATCACATCATCCGCGGCACCTTGGACACCGCGGGCGTCAAGGACCGTCGCCAGTCCCGTTCCAAGTACGGCGCCAAGACGCCAAAGAGCTGAAACCGCCTAGCTCAGCGTGACCAGCCGCTGAGCAGCAACTTCAGCAAAGGGCGTCACCGATGCCCGCTCCATTCCCTTCCCCTAGTTCTCCCCGCTCCGGTCGACCATGTCTCGCCGCAATGCCGCCGAGAAGCGCCCAGTGCTTCCCGACCCCCAATTCAACAGCCGCCTGGCCTCCATGATCGTGGCCCGGCTCATGAAGCACGGCAAAAAGTCCACGGCGCAGCGCATCCTTTCGGATGCCTTCTCCCTGATCAACGACCGCACCGGTACTGATCCCCTTGAGCTGTTTGAGACAGCTGTACGCAATGCCACCCCTCTGGTTGAGGTTCGTGCCCGCCGGGTTGGCGGTGCCACTTACCAGGTGCCGATGGAAGTTCGCCAGGAGCGCGGTACAGCCATGGCTCTGCGCTGGCTGGTGAATTTCTCCCGCGCCCGCAACGGTCGCAGCATGGCCCAGAAATTGGCTGGTGAGCTAATGGATGCAGCCAACGAAGCCGGTAGCGCGGTTCGCAAGCGGGAAGAGACCCACAAGATGGCTGAAGCCAACAAGGCTTTCGCCCACTACCGCTACTGATCCCGCCTGAACAGCTGAAGTCCAGGGCGACTTCAGCCTCAACAGACCCGGTCTGTAGAGTTACGCCCACGTTTTGTTGACCTTTCGGAGACCTCCCCCGTGGCCCGCGCCTTTCCACTGGAACGCGTTAGAAATATTGGTATTGCCGCCCACATCGATGCGGGCAAGACCACGACGACTGAACGGATTCTGTTCTATTCAGGCGTCGTCCACAAGATGGGCGAGGTGCACGACGGTGCGGCTGTGACCGACTGGATGGATCAGGAGCGTGAACGTGGTATCACGATCACCGCAGCTGCCATTTCCACCACTTGGAAAGACAACCGCATCAACATCATCGACACCCCCGGGCACGTCGACTTCACCATCGAGGTGGAACGTTCGATGCGGGTCCTGGACGGCGTGGTCGCTGTCTTCTGCGCCGTTGGTGGCGTACAGCCCCAGTCAGAGACCGTCTGGCGTCAGGCTGACCGCTACAACGTGCCTCGGCTCGTGTTCGTCAACAAGATGGACCGGACGGGTGCCGACTTCCTGAAGGTCTACGACCAAATCAAGGATCGGCTCAAAGCCAATGCCGCGCCGATCCAGCTGCCGATCGGAGCCGAGGGCGATCTGAAGGGAATTATTGACCTTGTGCGCAACAAGGCGATTATTTACACCAATGATCTCGGCACTGACATCATTGAAGGTGAAATCCCTGAAGACATGATTGAAGAGGCCAAAAAGTGGCGCCTCAAGTTGATGGAAACGGTGGCTGAGTCCGACGAAGACTTAATCGATCCCTTCCTGGAAAATGGCGAGCTCACCGAAGAGCAGTTGATCAAAGGCATCCGCAAGGCCACCATCCATCATGGCTTAGTGCCAATTGTTTGTGGCTCAGCCTTTAAAAATAAGGGCGTCCAACTGGTGCTAGATGCAGTGGTTGACTACCTACCAGCACCAGTTGATCTACCTCCCATCACTGGCCTACTGGCTGACGGCAGCGAGGCAACCCGCCCTTGCGACGACAGCGCGCCCTTCAGCGCCTTGGCCTTCAAAGTAATGGCTGACCCCTACGGGAAGCTTACTTTTGTACGCATCTACTCCGGGGTACTCAACAAAGGCAGCTATGTACTCAACTCCACCAAAGATAAGAAGGAGCGCATTTCTCGCTTAATCCTCCTCAAAGCCATTGACCGTGAAGAGGTCGATGAGCTGCGTGCCGGTGATCTTGGGGCAGTCTTGGGCCTCAAGGACACCACCACGGGTGACACGCTTTGCGTCGATTCTGACCCGATCATTCTGGAATCGCTCTTCATCCCCGAGCCCGTGATCTCGGTGGCTGTTGAGCCAAAAACCAAGGGTGACATGGAGAAGCTTTCCAAAGCTCTTCAGTCACTTGCTGAAGAAGACCCCACTTTCCGGGTCTCCACCGATCCTGAAACCAGCCAGACAGTTATTGCTGGCATGGGAGAACTCCACCTTGAAATCCTGGTGGATCGGATGCTGCGCGAGTTCAAGGTTGAAGCGAACATCGGCGCTCCCCAAGTGTCGTATCGCGAAACCATTCGCAGCAGCTCCAAGGGCGAAGGCAAATTTGCCCGTCAGACCGGTGGCAAAGGTCAATACGGTCACGTAGTGATCGAAATGGAGCCCGGCGAACCAGGCACAGGATTCGAATTCGTCAACAAAATTATTGGCGGCATCGTTCCCAAGGAGTACATCGGTCCCGCAGAAGCCGGCATGAAGGAGACCTGCCAATCCGGTGTGATTGCTGGTTTCCCCATGATCGACGTCAGGGCAACCATGGTTGACGGCTCTTACCACGACGTCGACTCCTCGGAGATGGCGTTTAAAATCGCCGGATCCATGGCCTTCAAAGACGCAGTCAAGAAGTGCAACCCCGTACTCCTTGAGCCAATGATGAAGGTGGAAGTCGAGATCCCCGAGGATTTCCTTGGGTCGGTCATCGGCGACCTCTCATCCCGTCGAGGCCAGGTCGAAGGACAGTCCATTGATAATGGGCAGTCCAAGGTCCAAACAAAAGTGCCTCTGGCCGAAATGTTCGGCTACGCCACCCAGCTCCGATCCATGACCCAGGGTCGGGGTATTTTCTCGATGGAGTTCAGCCATTACGAGGAAGTTCCTCGCAATGTGGCTGAGGCCATCATCTCCAAGAATCAGGGCAATTCCTGATCTCTCCTTTACCCACTAACCCCCCCGATTCTTTCTACTCATGGCACGCGAGAAGTTCGAAAGGAACAAACCCCACGTCAACATTGGCACCATCGGCCACGTTGACCACGGCAAAACCACCCTCACGGCTGCCATCACCAACGTGTTGGCGTCCCAGGGCATGGCCAAGGCCCAGGCCTACGACGAGATCGACGGTGCTCCTGAGGAGAAAGAGCGGGGCATCACTATCAACACTGCGCACGTCGAGTACGAGACCACAAATCGTCACTACGCTCACGTGGACTGCCCCGGCCACGCGGACTACGTCAAGAACATGATCACCGGTGCCGCCCAGATGGACGGCGCGATCCTGGTTGTAGCCGCGACCGACGGGCCGATGGCCCAGACCAAAGAACACATCCTGCTTGCCAAGCAGGTGGGCGTTCCCGCCCTAGTGGTGTTCCTCAACAAGAAGGACATGGTCGACGACGAGGAAATCCTCGAGCTTGTCGAACTGGAAATGCGCGAGCTGCTCAGCAGCTACGACTTCCCAGGCGATGACATCCCAGTGGTGGCAGGTTCAGCCCTGAAGGCCCTCGAATTTATCCAAGCTGGCAACAAGGCCGAGCGCGGTGCGAATGAGTGGGTTGACAAGATTCTCGACCTAATGGACGCCGTCGACGAGTCGATTCCCGAGCCCGAGCGCGAAGTCGACAAGCCCTTCCTGATGGCAATCGAGGACGTTTTCTCGATCACCGGTCGTGGCACCGTGGCAACTGGACGTATCGAACGCGGCAAGGTCAAGGTTGGCGAAACCGTTCAAATCGTCGGCATCCGCGACACCCGTGAGACCACTGTCACGGGTGTGGAAATGTTCCGCAAGCTGCTCGAAGAGGGTTTGGCTGGCGACAACTGTGGACTACTCCTGCGCGGCATCCAGAAAGAGGACATCGAGCGCGGCATGGTGCTGGTGAAGCCCAACTCCATCAAGCCCCACACCAAATTCGAAGGTGAGGTCTACGTGCTGAAGAAGGAAGAAGGCGGCCGCCACACCCCCTTCTTTGCTGGCTATCGCCCTCAGTTCTACATCCGTACAACTGACGTGACAGGCCAGATCACGGCCTTCACCTCTGACGACGGCGCCAACGTCGAAATGGTGATGCCCGGTGACCGCATCAAGATGACCGGCGAGCTCATCTGCCCCGTTGCCATCGAGCAAGGCATGCGCTTCGCCATCCGCGAAGGCGGCCGCACCATCGGTGCAGGCGTGGTTTCCAAGATCATCGCCTGATCCTGAGGTAGGTTTTTGGGGTGGGACTTCTATGGGTCTCCACCCCACCTGCCGCTCCTCGACAATCCAGCTCCACCAACCACCCGGGCGTTCCGCCTAGGAGCTTCCTGACGCCTGATCTGACATGTCCACAGCCATTGCCCAGCAGAAGATCCGCATTCGCCTCAAGGCGTTTGATCGCCGGATGCTTGATCTCTCCTGCGAAAAAATCATCGAAACTGCCGACCACACCGCCGCAACGGCGATCGGCCCCATTCCGCTGCCAACCAAGCGCAAGATCTACTGCGTGCTGCGCTCGCCCCACGTCGACAAAGACTCCCGCGAGCACTTCGAAACCCGCACCCATCGGCGCATCATCGATATCTACAGCCCTTCGGCAAAGACCATCGACGCCCTGATGAAGCTTGACCTGCCCAGCGGCGTTGATATTGAAGTCAAGCTCTGAGCCCAATCTCGGGTAATCCTGCCTGAGCAGTCGCTGACTGCAGCCGCCCCCTGTCACGCCAACGCGTGGCAGGGGCATTTTTTCTAGGATGCTCCTGTATCTCCTGTTAAAGCCATGGGCGAGCTGGCCGTAAGGGAGCTGCCGCTGTTTCCCTTGCCTGACGTGGTGCTCTTCCCCCAGGAAGTACTGCCACTTCATATTTTTGAGCCCCGTTACCGGATGCTGCTGCGCACCGTGATGGCCGGAGACCAGCGCTTCGGAGTTGTGCGTTGGGACCCCCAAAACCAGACCATGGCCGATGTGGGCTGCTGCGCCGAGATCCTGCACTGCCAGACCCAGGACGACGACCACAGCAACATTGTGACCATGGGGCAACAGCGTTTTCGCGTACTCGACATCGTGCGTGAGGCGCCCTTTCGGGTGGGAATGGTTAGCTGGATTGAGGATGAACCAGAGACGAGCCATGCGGAGCTAGCTGCGTTAGCGGGCGATGTCGGCCAGGCCTTGCGGGATGTGGTGGAACTCACCGGCAAGCTGATTGGCAAACCGGCCAGCCTGCCCAACGACCTGCCCGACCTGCCCCGGGAGCTGTCGTTCTGGATCGGAGCCCACCTAGGCGGCCCCGTGGCCGACCACCAGCAGGCCCTGCTGGAGATCACTGACACCAGCGAGCGCCTGCGCCAGGAATACGAACTGCTGGACCAGACCAGGAGGCAGTTGGCGGCACGCACCGTGCTCAAAGACACCTTCCAGCCCCAATAACTCCTGCCATGACCGTCCTGAGCTGGCCCCTGGCCGCCTCCATCGGGGCAGGAGCCCTTGGCTGCCTTGCCGTTGCCCTAGCAGCGCGCCTCTGGTTGAAACGCCGGCGGCGTTATGAATCATCTGCAAGCGTGGCAGACGCCTACGACCGCTGGACCAATGACCAGCTGCTGGAGCGGCTCTGGGGGGACCATATCCACCTGGGCTACTACCGCCAAAGTGGTAGCGGCAGGTCGCGCCACCAGGATTTCCGAGTTGCCAAAGAAACCTTCGTCCATGAACTGGCGCGCTGGAGCGGCCTCGACCAACTGCCCCGCGGCTCCACCGTGCTGGATGTGGGCTGCGGCATTGGCGGCAGCGCCCGCATCCTGGCGAGGGACTATGGACTGAACGTCCTGGGTATCAGCATCAGCCCGGCCCAGATCGCCCGGGCCACAGCCCTAACTCCAGCCGGCCTCAGCTGCCGCTTTGCGGTGATGGATGCCCTGGCCCTGGAAATTGCCGACGCCAGCGTTGATGCCGTCTGGAGTGTGGAGGCCTGTCCCCACATGCCCGACAAGCAGCGCTACGCCGATGAGCTGTTGCGGGTGCTCAAACCTGGCGGCCTGCTGGCTGTAGCTGACTGGAACCGGCGCGATCCGGCCGATGGCGTCATGGATCGGCGAGAGCGCTGGGTGATGCGTCAGTTGCTTGAACAGTGGGCCCACCCTGAATTCGCCAGTATCCGCGGACTGCAAAAGCACCTCGAGCAAAGTCAGCAGGCTGGTGGCATAACAATCGAAACCGGCGACTGGACAAGCGCCACCCTGCCCTCCTGGATCGAATCGATCTTTGAGGGCGTACGCCGGCCAGGCGCCATCCTGGGCCTGGGTCCCGCCGCAGTTTTGCAAGGCCTGCGCGAAACCCCCACGATCCTGCTGATGCGTTGGGCCTTCGCCACCGGACTGATGCAATTTGGCGTCTTTCGCGGTCGCAAGCCCAGCCAGGCCTAAGCGAGGTTGGTGACTGGGTAGGCCCCAAATAGGGCTAGGTGCTCGCAAAGGGGCGCTAGCTCAGCAAGGGCTGCCTCCAGAGGGGTCGATCCATTGGGAAGCTCCAGATCAACGAAAAATATGTACTCACCCATCTCCCGCTTTGATGGGCGCGACTCGATCCGGCCCATGTTGAGCCCGCGCTGGGCAAAGCAGCCCAGGGCTTCTAGCAGGGCCCCTGGCTGGTTGGAGTGCAGGGAGAAGGCGAGGCTTGCCATCGGGCCCTGCGAGGAGCGGGGTCCCCGCCGCAGCAACAGGAAGCGGGTGCAGTTGCCCGCCACATCATTGATCGGGTAGGCCAGCTCCAGCAGGCCATGCTCCGTGCCGGCCTGCTGGGAGGCGATCGCCGCACGGAAGCGACTGCCCGCCACCATGCGGGCCGCCTCCGCCGTGGAGCTGGTGGGCAACTGCAGGGCCTGGGGTAGGTGTTCCGACAGCCACTGGCTGCACTGGGCCAGGGCCTGGGGATGGGACAACACCTCACTCACGCCCGTAATCGGGCCGCTGCCAAGCAGGGCATGGCGGATCGGCAGCACCAGGGCCCGCGCGACGCTGAGATCCGGATGCTCCCAGAGCGCGTCCAGGCAGGCCGTCACCCCCCCCTCCACTGAATTCTCGACAGGCACGACTGCCGCATCACAGGTGCCCTGGGCTAGGGCCTGAACAACGGCCCGGATACCTAGCTGAGGCACCAATTCAGGGTTGGCGACGCCTTCCAACTCGGCCAGTTGCCGGGTTGCCTGCTCGCCGTAGGTGCCGGCCGGCCCGAGGAAGGCAAAACGCATCGTTTCCGAAACCGAGGAGAGGCCATCGTGTGGTGACCGATAGGATCATGCCGCGCCGGCCCGCAGGCCATGCCCCTGGCCTTCAGCGCCAGTCAGCAACTGCAACTTGACGTGAGCCACCAGCCCGAAAGGCTGGCCGCCTACTTGAGCGATCAGGATCGGGTGGTCAAAGCCCTGCTGGATCCCAACCAGCTCGAGCCCCTCGGCCCAGGTCGCTATCGCTACGCGGTGACCCATCTGCAGGTATTTCAACTGCAGATTCAGCCAGTGGTGGATCTGCGCATCCATCTGGCCCAAGACCGACTGGTGCTGGAAGCCACCGAGTGTGAACTGGAGGGTTTGGGGCTAGTGGATGATTTCCAGCTCACCCTGGGATCCTGGTTGGCAGCGGGTGCCAACGGGCTGGAAGGGGAAGCCAGCTTGGCCGTGACGGTGAGCCAGCCCTCGCTGCTCAAACTGATTCCCGCCAAGGTGCTGGAAGCCACCGGCCGCTCTCTGCTGGCAGGCATCCTGCTGGGCATCAAGGGCCGGGTGGGGCAGCAGCTACTCAGCGACTATCGCCTCTGGTGCCAGGAGCACTGAGCTCCAGCCGCCCCAAAAAACTATGACGATGCAGCGGCGTTGTGCCGAGGTTTTGGAGGGCGGCGCGATGCAAGGCGGTGCCATACCCGGCATGACGCTCCAGCCCATAGCCTGGATAGCGCTCCGCCAGGGCGGTGATCAAGGCGTCCCGGGCCTCCTTGGCCAGCACGCTGGCGGCCGCAATCGCCAGGCAGTGGCTATCGCCTCGCACCATGGTGCGCTGGTCGCCGTGCCAGCCCCGCAGGGGCAGCACCCCATCCACCAGCAGCAGCTCAAACGGACACGACAGTTTTTGCAGGGCGCGGGCCATGGCCAGCTCTGTTGCTAGCCGGATGCCCCCGCGATCGATTTCTGCCGCCGAGGCCTGGCCGAGGGCCCAGGAAGCCGCCAGGCGCTGGATAACGGGCACCAGGGCAGCTCGCCGCCGGGCGGTGAGCTTTTTGCTGTCGGTGAGCCCCAGACCAGCCAAGGGCTTTAGCGCTGCGGCCGGCAGCACTACCGCAGCAGCAAAAACAGGGCCGAACAGACAACCGCGACCGACCTCATCAACGCCGGCGCAGTCGCCCGGATCCCGGCCCTGCCAGGGATCCGACTCCGGCGGGCCCACTCAGCTAGAGGCAGAGGAGCGCCGGCGGCGGCGACGTGGTTCGCCTGACTCATCAAGCTCCGGCTCAGCGACTGCCAACGCGGTGTCTACTTGGGCGGTGCCGGCTTGGGAGGTTTGGGTTTTCGCTGCTGGGGTTTTGGCGGCAGAACTGCGGGTGCGACCGCGGCGAGCTGGAATCTCGACTTCAGGAGGAGCGATGCTGGCAGTGGTCGGCACCGACACCGTGACCACTGTCTCGGGCTCGCTGAGCTCTGGCAGGGGCGTAATTTCCACCGGGGCCGGCATAACCAGAGTCTCTACGCCTGAGGCCGGCATCTCTCCAGCGCCGTACTGACCGTCAGCGGCGGCCCCATTACCGCCGCGACCACCTCGTCCGCGGCGGCGACGGGAACCAGCAACTGCCAGCTGCTGCTTGGCTTGCTCCAGCACTTCTTCCGCCTCCATGCCGGGGCGAACCACCCTGACCACGACGTTGTCGTTGCTGGGGGGCTGCTCGAGCAGCAGGGCTGGATTGAGGCCCATCCAACCAAACACCAACTCCTGGTCCGCATCCATCGGCACGGCCACCAGCTCCTGATCAAAGCGGCGGGGGGCCAGCTCCATGCTGGCGCCACTGCCTGAGACAGGTGCCTCGATCGGGACGATCTCGACCCCATCAGCGGCCTGCGTGCCAGGCGCATCGAGGAACTCACTGCCATTACGCCCGCCTCGCCCACCTCGGCGGCGGCGACCGGTAGCGGCCTCGGGGATGCCGGGGCTGAGCACCTCAGCGCGAGCCGATGCGGCGGAGCGCACCAGGCCGGTGAGGGTTGCCAGGGGCTGAAGCGTGTCTTTGCCTGGCAGCACGGCCACATGACCCAAGCCCCCACAGCTGGGACAAGCTCGTCCAAACAGTTCGTAGATGTTCTGCCCCTGGCGCTTGCGGGTGAGCTCCACTAGGCCGAGCTCGGTGAGCTGGGCTATTTGAGGACGGGCGGCATCGTCGCGCACCGCCTGGGTGAAATGTTCGAGCAGCTGCAGCTGATCACGACGGGACTCCATATCAATGAAGTCGATGATCACGACGCCACCGATGTTGCGCAGCTTCAGCTGGCGGCCGATCTCCACCGCCGCTTCGCAGTTGGTCCAGAGCACCGTCTCGCGAGAGTTGGCCGAGCGGGTGAAGGAGCCGGAGTTGACATCAATGACAGTGAGCGCCTCGGTGGGCTCGATAATCACGTAGCCGCCGGAAGGCAGATCAACTCGCGGCTTCAAGGCATCGCGAATGGCGGCATTGACCTTGAAGTGCTCAAGAATCTCCGCCGATTCGGTGTGGGCTTCCACCAGCACCGTGGTGTGATCAGAGCCCAGAAAGGCATTGGCCCGGGCAACAGCCTCCGGGGTATCAACCACCACCCGCACTAGCTCTGGGCTGTAGAGATCGCGCAACACGCGATGCACAAAGTCTTCGTCGCGGTTGAGCAGCACCGGTGGGCTGGCGGTTTCGGCGGCGGTTTGGATGCCCTCCCACTGGCGCAGCAGGGCTTCAAGGTCGTCGATTAGCAGCTCTTCGCTAACAGCTTCTGCCTCGGTGCGGATCAACAGGCCTGCGCCTGGTGGCTTGATCAGCACACCGAGGGCCCGCAGCCGGTTGCGCTCGTTCTCACCGTTGATGCGGCGGGAGATGTTCACTCCCTGGCCGTGGGGCTGCAGCACCAAAAACCGCCCTGGCAAGGCGAGGTTGCCGGTGAGGCGGGGGCCCTTGGTACCGGTGGGCTCCTTCATCACCTGCACCAACACCTTTTGGCGCGGCTCCAGTAGCTCGGTAATGCCGGCAGCTCCCTTGCGCAGCCGCAAGGGGCCCAGATCAGTGACGTGAATAAAGCCGTTCTTTTCGCTTTCGCCGATATTTACAAAAGCGGCGTCGATGCCAGGCAGCACATTTTCAACGGTGCCTAGATAGACGTCTCCGATCTGATAGCGGCCTTGAGCCACAACCAATTCATCAACACGTTCGTCGTTGAGAACTGCGGCGATTCGCAGTTGCTCGGCTATGACGATCTGCTGGGGCATGGGGAATGAGATGGGCCCGACGGGCCCGGCCAGGGATAAAACGACGGATATGGGCGGACTTGAAGGCTGAAACCTGGTTCAAGCCCTACGGGGCCAGGCCAGAAAAACATCAACAAGCCAAAAAAGTTGGACTATCGGAAGCCCAAAAAACGTTCGGAGCGCCGGTAAATCCGGATCGCTCTAGCGGCAATACTGCAAAAAATGCTGTTCTGAATCTTTCGCGCATCGAGTGCCGCGAAACAGCCTTCAAGAATCGAGCTTCCTGAAAGCGGTGGGGCGAAGACTGGGACAGAGGTGTCCTGGGGCGGTTAGACCAGCGAATCTAGCTACCGGCAACCGCTGGAACTCGATCAATAAACCGGGTCCAATCGGCTATTCGCCTTCGTGGAAAATTAGCACGGCTTGAGCACCAAATCCTTCCGCCGCAAGTCACTCAGGGCAAGGGATTGACCGAGCCGTTCAGCGAGCCAGTGCTGCACCTGCTCAGGGCGGAGACTGCGGCCAGCAGCATCGATCGCAGCCCAAAGGGTGCACAGCAAGGAACCATCCGACTGCGGCTCCGCCCATTGCAAATCGAGCAGAAACGGCCGGCAATCCCGGCTGCGGGGGCGACCCTTTTTATCTGTGTCGTTCCACATCAGCGTGTCGGCGGCGAGCAGGCTGGCGCGGGCCTGCTGCCATTGCTCCGAGGTAGGCGGTGCCCCGGCTTGGGGCTGCAAAACAAACTGCCAATGGGCTGAGGCCAGCTCTTGGGAAAGGCTGACGCCAAACACCTCAACCCGAATAGCCGAGAGCAGCTGGAAGCCAGGTGGAAGCTCACGCTGCAACCGAGAGCGCACCAGGCCTGGATCCACCTGTTCGGTGAACTCCAAATCCAGCCACTCGCCGCTGCCCTCTACCCCTAATGGCAGCGGCAGGGCTAGCTGCAGGCGAGGCAGAGGATGGAAGCCACCGGTGAAACTCACCGGCAAGCCGGAGCGGCGCAGGGCCCGCTCCAGCATCCGCAAGGTGTCTAGATGGCTAATCAAAGCCAGGGAGCCAGTTTTGGCAAAGCCAATGCGGAGCCGGTCGACCCGGTCGCTGGCAGGGGCCCGCTGGGGAAGAGCCGCCGGAATGGCAGGCGGCGGAATCACCACGTTGTGGCCAAGCTCCGGGCCGCACACGCCACAGCTACTGCAGCCTTCAAAGGAGCAATCGGGCACCACAGTGGCGGCCAAGGCGCGCTGCAGGTCCTCGGCCAGCCAGCGCTTATCTAGGCCAGAATCGATATGGTCCCAAGGCAGGCTCTGGCGGCAGAAGGCCTCCAAATCCGCAGTCTCCATAGCCTCAGCCGCACTCCAGGCGCCTAGCTCCAGCTGACGGTAGCGGCCACCCAGTCCCGCCGCCTCGATCGCGCCGGTCCAGGCGGCGTAGCTGCGCTCGGCCGACTCAAACCAGGCATCCAATCCCGCCCCGGCACGCCAGGCCGCCTCAATCACCGCTGAGAGGCGACGGTCGCCGCGGCCGACAAAGTCCTCCACCGCGGAAAGGCGCACATCACTGAAATTAGTTTTGAGGCCCCGCAACTGGCGCAGGGCTCGGCGCAACAGCTCCTGACGCCGCCGAAATTCATCGGTGCTGACGCTGTGCCACTGGAATGGCGTGTGGGGCTTGGGCGTGAAATTACTGATCGTGAGGTTGAGCTCCAGCCGGCCGAGATCGGAGCACTGCCCTTGCAGGGCCTGGCAGGTATCGGCGATGCCGAGCACGTCGGCGTCAGTTTCACCCGGCAGACCGATCATGAAATAGAGCTTCAACTTGCGATAGCCGTTCTCCATCGCCGTACGCACGCCGGCCAGCAGCTCTGCGTCGGTGAGCCCCTTATTGACGATGTCGCGCAGACGCTGGCTGCCAGCCTCCGGCGCAAAGGTGAGGCCTGCCTTGCGGGTACCGCCCAGGATGTGGGCGATGTTTTGATCAAAACGATCCACTCGCTGGCTAGGCAGGGTGAGGCTGACGTTTTTGTCAGCCAGGCGATTGCGCAGCTCCACCCCCACCGCAGGCAGAGCCAGATAATCCGAGCAGCTCAGCGAAAGCAGCGAGAAATCGCTGTAGCCGGTGCGGCCCATGCCCTCCTCAACGGCTTCAATGACCGCTTCTGGCTCCACATCGCGGGCAGGCCGAGTCAGCATCCCCGGCTGACAGAAGCGGCAACCGCGGGTGCAGCCGCGGCGAATTTCCACCGTGAGCCTGTCGTGCACGGTTTCGATATGGGGCACCAACCCCATGGCGTAGTGGGGCATCGGCGTGGCCGTTCGCCGCTGAACCCGAGCAGGAACGCCTGGTTCGAGCGGCTCGATGCTCACCCCATCGACGCCGGGGCCATATAACGAGGGCACGTACACGCCAGGCACCTGAGCCAGATCGCGCAGCAGCTGCCGGCGCGTATGGCCGGCGGCGCGAGCCTCAGCCACCACCAGGCCGATCTCAGGCAGCAGCTCCTCGCCATCGCCGAGGGCCACGAAGTCGAAGAAGGCAGCAAAGGGCTCCGGGTTGCTGGTGGCGGTGGGGCCGCCGGCAAAGATCAGCGGTGGCGCATCCGGGTGATCCAGGGGTAGGTCGCCCCGCTCAGCCGCCCGGATCGGAATGCCAGCCAGCTCCAGCATCTCGAGGATGTTGGTACCGCCCAGCTCGTAGCTGAGCGAGAAGCCCAGGATGTCGAAGGCGGCTAGGGGCCGCCGGCTCTCCACTGCAAAGAGGGGGGCACCGCGCTCGCGCAGGCGTGCCGCCAGATCAGGCGCAGGCAGGTAGCTGCGATCGCACAGCTGGCCGGGAACGGCGTTGAGGATTGAATAGAGAATGATGTGGCCGCTGTTGCTTGCCCCCACCTCGTAGACCTCGGGGTAGGTGAGCGCCCAACGCACCCCTACCGCCTGCCAATCGGCCTCCCAGTCGCGCGGCTTCACCCCCAGCTCATTGCCCAGGTAGCGGGCGGGCTTGCTGATGCCCAGATCAATCAGGGCGTCAAAGTCGACCGGGTTGGCAACGGTCACGGGCACGGCGGCTGGAAGCTGAGTTGATCGTATGCAGCACCGGGCTCAGAGCTGCTGCACCGCCGGCGTGAGCGCCAGCTCGCCAGCCTTGCGCACGAAAGCTCTATCGAGGCTGACCAGAGCCGCGCAGCCCTCACTGCGCAGCAGATGCAGGGCATCGGCGAAATCCAGGCCCTTGGCATAGGCCTCGAGGGCCTGCAACACCTGCTCCTCCTGCTCCAGATGCAGTTGGCGGATCGCGTTCAAGGCTCGGAAGGCCCGAATGATCGCCTCCCGGGGCAATTGATAAGCGCCGCGCAGGACCCATTCCAGCTCCAGCACCACGGTGATCGGCACGAAACAGGCTGAGCTGTCGTCGATCAGATCGGCCACGCGGCGGGCCTGCTCCGGGTCGTCATTGGTGAGTAAGCGCACCAGCAGGTTGGTGTCAAGGGCCACCGGCAAGGTCATGGCGTTCCCTTGGAGACATAGAGCGCCGGGTCCATCCGCTCAAGCGGCACAGGCTCACCCTCATAGTGAGCCGCACCAATCAGTGCATGAGCACTGGCCGCATTGGCCGCCCCCTGGGGGGCCAGATGCAGGCCATCGGGCTCAAGGTTCAGAGCCAGGCGATCGCCGGCGCGTAGCCCGAGCAACTGGCGCAGCCGGGCTGGAATCACCAGCTGGCCCTTGGAGGAGAGGGTGAGCAGAGCATCCATCCGAGCATCCACAGGCCTGCTTACCAGCGTAAGCCAAATCTGCCGCATAGGACAATCCCCCCATCACTCACCGGGCCCGGCGGCGGCCCACCCCGCGCACCATGGCTCAGGTCAACGGCAATTATCTCAAGCTCAAGGCGGGCTACCTCTTCCCTGAGATCGGACGGCGGGTGAAGGCCTTCAGTGAGGCCAATCCCGAGGCGCCGATCATCCGCCTAGGCATCGGCGACGTCACCGAGCCGCTCCCTGAGGCCTGCCGCACCGCCATGAAGGGCGCCATCGACGAGATGGGCAGCCGTGAGGGCTTCCATGGCTACGGCCCTGAGCAGGGCTACCTATGGCTGCGGGAAAAAATCGCCGCCAGCGATTTCCAGGCCCGCGGCTGCCAGGTGAGCGCCGAGGAGATCTTCGTCTCCGACGGCTCGAAATGCGACAGCAGCAACATCCTCGACATCCTCGGCGAGGGCAACCGCATCGCCGTGACAGACCCGGTTTACCCGGTTTATGTGGACAGCAATGTGATGGCAGGGCGCACCGGCGACGCCGACGATGCGGGGCGCTATGGCGGCCTCACCTACCTGCCGATCACCGCTGCCAACGGCTTCACCGCCGAGATCCCCACTGAAAAGGTGGATCTGATTTACCTGTGCTTTCCCAATAACCCCACTGGCGCTGTGGCCACCAAGGCGCAGCTGCAGGCCTGGGTCGATTACGCCCGCGCCAACGATGCCCTGATCCTGTTTGACGCCGCCTACGAGGCCTTCATCCAGGACCCCGAACTACCCCACTCGATCTACGAGATCGAAGGCGCCCGCGAGTGCGCCATTGAGTTTCGCTCCTTTTCCAAGAACGCCGGCTTCACCGGCACCCGCTGCGCTCTCACCGTGGTGCCCCGCGGCCTGATGGGCACTGCCGCCAATGGCGAACGGGTGGAGCTTTGGGCCCTGTGGAACAGGCGCCAGTGCACCAAATTCAACGGCGTCAGCTACATCGTGCAGCGCGGCGCCGAGGCGGTGTATTCGGTCGAGGGGCAAGCCCAAGTTCAGGCTCTGGTTGCCTTTTACATGCAAAACGCGGCGATCATCCGCCGCGAGCTAACGGCCGCCGGTATCCAGGTGTATGGCGGCGAGCAGGCCCCCTACGTGTGGCTGAAAACCCCCGAAAACATGGATTCCTGGGGCTTCTTCGACCACCTGCTCGGCAAAGCCCACGTAGTGGGCACCCCCGGCAGCGGCTTCGGCGCCGCAGGAGAGGGCTACTTCCGCCTTTCGGCCTTCAACAGCCGGGAGAACGTGCAGGAAGCCATGGGGCGCATCCGGGCCCTTTAATAGGGCGAAACGTCATGTCTGTTGCCATGACTCCTATGCCAATCGCCACCCAGAGTCCCAGCCGCGAGAGCGGCGGGGCAGCCGTGATGGAGAAGGCCCCGGAGCGGGTGCGCAAGCCATCGCCCCGCTACAAGGTGCTGCTGCACAACGATCCCGTCAACTCGATGGAATACGTGGTGACCACCCTGCGCCAAGTGGTGCCATCGCTCAGTGAGCAGGACGCGATTGCCGTAATGCTGGAGGCCCACAACACCGGCGTAGGACTGGTGATCGTCTGCGATCTAGAGCCCGCTGAGTTTTATTGCGAAACCCTTAAGGGCAAGGGCCTGAGCAGCAGCCTCGAGCCCGAAAGCTGATGGAGCCGCCTGCTGCGGCAGCTAACGCGGCAGTGCGACCGCACTGGTGGGGCACCTTGTTGTACGTGCCCTTGCTCTACCTAATGGGTTGGCTGGTGGCCCGGCCTCTTGCCCTCCTAGCCCCCAACTGGCGCTCCGACCAGGTGGATCTGGCGGGACTGGTGGTGGCCCTGCTTTTGTTGCTGGCCAGCCTGCCTTTGAGGCTGAGGCGGGTTTGGCAGGAGCCCAATCCCTGGCTGCGCCTGGGATTGGCTGTGCCAGGTGCCCTTGCCCTACGCAGCGGTGTGCGGGGGCTGCTGAAGGCACTGCTCTTACTCGCCCTAGTTGCCGCGGGGTTAGTGATCGCGGGCCAAGCCCAATGGCTTGGGGAGCTCAATGGAGCCCTGCTGCTCAACGGCCTGCTGCTGCTGGCGGGGGTGGGATTTGCAGAAGAGCTGCTATTTCGCGGCTGGCTATGGGGTGAACTGGAGCTCCAGCTGGGGGCACGCCGGGCGCTGGTGGTGCAGGCGCTGATCTTTGCCCTGCTGCACCCCTGGTATCGGGCCCCTGGGCTCGAGGCCTTGGGGCTGCTGGGGGGTCTAATTCTGTTGGGTCTGGTGCTGGCTCTGCAGCGGCGAGCCGACGCAGGCTCCCTATGGGGAGCAATTGGCCTGCATGGCGGCCTGGTGGGGGGTTGGTTTCTAGTGCAGAAGGGCCTGCTGCAGATTTCCCCAGCAGCTCCTGGCTGGCTGGTGGGGCCCGGTGGCGCCGACATCAACCCGATCGGCGGACTGATTGGCTGGATAGGCCTAGGCGCCCTGCTCTGGATTCGCCGCCGCTGGTGGAGCAAAGACGGGGCTAGCGGGTCGCCGTAGCCAGGGCTTTGCGCCCCTCCACTGGGGCGTGTAGGGCTTCTTCCAGTGGGGCGAGGCCGTAATCACGCTCAAGCAGGTCCATCACGGTGCGGCCGAAGTCACCGGGGTTGCGCTCGAAGGCCTCGAGGCAGATGCGGCCGAAGGTACTGCCCATCGGCTCAGGGTTCCAGAGCAGCTGGCGAGCAGTCCAAGGCAGCATGCTCATCGGGTTGTAGCCAGGCTTGATCAGACCCTGATCAAAGCCGTATTGCTCCAGGTGGGTGTGGGGCTGCAGGCCGATGAAAAAGATCGCCGGCTCGACTTTGTCGGCACCGAAGATGCGCTCCAGCTCGCGGTGATAGGCCACGGTCTGGCGGATCGTCTCTGGCCGCTCGTCGATCACGTTGAACGAGTAATTCACCGACACGTGCTCGCGGAAGCCGGCCCGAGCCAGCAGGCGGCAGTTCTCGAGCACGGTGCGCAGGTTGTAACCCATGCGCATCTTGCGCACGAGCTCCTGGGAGCCCGAGGTGATGCCGATCTCGAAGTAATCCATGCCGGTGGCCACCATCAGCTCAGCCAGCTCGGCGTCGAGGTTGTCGGCGCGGATGTAGGCGGCCCAGCGGATATCGCTCCAACCCTGGGCCTGAATCGCCCGCAACAACTGCTTGGCGTCGTCGATGTAGCGCCGGGCCGGGATGAACTGGGCATCGGTGAACCAAAAACCTCGCACGCCCTTGGCGTAGAGCTGGCCCATCTCAGCGATCACCTCCTCCACAGGATTGACGCGCACCGCCTTGCCCTCCACCACGGTGTAAACGCAGTAGCAGCAGTTGTGGGGGCAGCCGCGCTTGGTCTGGACGCCCACGTAGAAGTCACCGCCGTCGAGATACCAGTCGAGCTGGGGCCAAATCTCGGCGATGTAGGCGTAGTTGCAGGCGGTTTTATCCATGCCAGCCGGCTGCTCGTGGATCAGCCCGAGCCGGGGTGCCTCACCCGCCAAAAAGCAGCGCTCCTCAGCCAGGGATTCACCGCGGATCAGCTTCTCCAGCAGGGGCTCCCCTTCTCCCACCGACACCACGGTGCCCTTGGGCAGCTTGCGGCCCAGCTGCTCATAAAACACACTCACCGCACCCCCTCCCAGCACAGCGGTGGCCTCGGGCTCAAAGCGGCGGGCCCGGCCCAGGCCGCGACGCACCAGCCGCAGATTGCGCCATAACTCACCGTAAAAGGAAGCCATCAACCCCAGGCCACCCAAGGCACCGCGCAGGCGCCGCAGCGGATTGCGGGCATAAAAGACCTCAAAGGAGTTCTGCAGGGGATTGCCGCCACGCCCATCCACGGGCGCATAAATCTGGATGTCGCGCCAGGAGAACACAAGCAGGGTGGGCCTAAATGCCTCAACTGCCCGCAGCAGCACCTGCTCCACATCAAGCAGGGGCACTGCCGCCAGATCAAGAATCTGCTGAGGCAGCTGCGGGAACTGCTTATGGAGGTGATCAGCCAGGTAGATCGGGCCGATCGGAAAAATTGGATTGCAGGGAAGCCGCACCAGCAGCACCCGTTGGTCGCTCGCGGCGCTCACGGCCATGGACTCCTGAGTCCGGAAGATTTTGACGCTAACAACCTTGATTCGGCGCGGAGAGCCTGGTGCCGCATCGCCAGAGGCAAACAGCGCCGCCAGGCTTGATGCACGCACAGCCGGGGAGTCAGCTCGTAGCCAGCCTGGGCAAGCACTTCTGCTAACTGGCTTGGCGTGGGCTGGGGATAGGCGCGGTTGATCACGTCACTGCTATCGATGCCGCCGAGATCATCGATGCCCGCCGCCAGGGCAGCAGGTAGCTCTTGCAAGGGCCAAAGATTTGGTGGCAACTGCAGATGAACTTCCTGCGGCAGGATTGACCGGGCAGCGGCAATGGTGCCAAGCAGGTCGACCTGCTCAGTGGCATTGAGCAACAGTGCAGAAGTGGCATCGGGGCGAAAGGGCTGGAGGATCACCTCCTGCAAGTGACCCCAGCGGCGCTGCAGCTGGGCCAGCAACTCCAGGGCCGCGAGCCTGTCGGCCTCGGACTCCCCCACGCCCAGCAAAAGCCCCGTGGTGAAGGGGATCCCTAAACGACCAGCCTGCTCCAACTGGCCGAATCGCACCGCCAAGCTCTTGCTCGGAGACAGGCGATGCAGGGCGTCGTAGGCCGGGCCGAGCCCTTCCAGCATCAACCCCATGGAGCCATTAAGCCGGCCTAGGGAGGCCATCTCAGCGATGGAGAGGGGGCCCGCGTTTGTGTGCGGCAGCCGGCCTTCTATCCAGGCCAGACGACTAAGAGCCAGCAAACGACTGAACCAGGCGCGGCGCTGGGGGGAGCCGGGCGGCACCTCGCCGCTTAGCAACAGCACCTCCGCAGCCCAAGGGCGCAGCCTCAATACCGCTTGCGCCTGGGCATCACTGAGCCCATCTGCTAAGGGATCTAGGCCATCTGGGGGGCGCCGAAAGGTGCAGTAGCCGCAGGAGTTGAAACAGAAGCGGGTGGGTACGAGGGTGACGCTGGGGCTCCAGGTGATCCGCCGCACCCCAACATAAGCGTTACTTATGGGATTCATCAGCAGGGCTTTGGCGCCTCCCGGTCAGCCTTCTCACTAATCCCGCAATCTTCCGTTACAGTCCTGTTACGCAAGTTTTTGCGCTCGACGGGATTCCGTCTGGTGGCTTGCCACCTTCCATACCCGTTCCTCTGGAACACCCTCTTCTCGTTCTCATGACAACCACTATTCAGCAGCGCCAAGGCGCTTCTGCGTGGAACCAGTTTTGCGACTGGGTCACCTCCACCAACAACCGCCTCTATGTGGGCTGGTTCGGTGT
>NZ_JAGQAY010000021.1:0-41546 GCF_024345355.1 Cyanobium sp. WKJ7-Wakatipu | reverse complement strand
CTGCTTCCGCTTCAACCGGCGTTTCTCAATGGTTGCGATGACGGAACGGATCGCCAATGCAGTCTGCTGCTGCACGCCTTGCACGGAGCGCGATCTCAGGCTTGCGGAGGCTTATGGGTAATCACGAACCTGTATATTCTTGCCTAATAAATGCTCAGAGCTTTACGCGTGTACTGATCTGATCCTCGTCATCAGCTCTCGTTTGAGGATTTTGCCTACCGTTTGGCGGCAAACTCTCGGGTGCGGATTGACGGGCGTGATGCCTTCATAAATCGCCTGGGTCGCTGGAGTGACCCTGTGGCAGTCGCTAAAGCCCACGCCATCGCCGCCCAGATCTGGAGTGACTGCTGCCAGGGCACCTTTGACCGCAGCCTGATGGCGTATCAACCCCTCATCAATGGCAAGGAGGTGGGGCTGCTGGAGGCGCTAAGGGTGAGGGCAGAGACCAAACGCCAAGCTGCTGCCATCCACGCCTACAGGCTGCTGCGGGCGAAGAAAACTTGGGGAAGGGCTTGAAGGTGCTGCGTGGTCGTGGTGGCAATGCCAGTGGAACATCGGATGTCGAACAAACCCGCGTCGTTGAGCAGTTCGCCCAGGAGAAGGAGGCGGTGCGAATCCTGGTGGCCACCGAGGTGGCGTCTGAGGGCCTGAACCTGCACTACCTCAGCCATCGGCTGGTGCATGTCGACATCCCCTGGTCGTTGATGACTCTGCAGCAGCGCAATGGCCGGATCGATCGCTATGGCCAGAGCCAGCAGCCCCTAATCCGCTACCTCCTCAGCTGCTCCTCAGTGGCCGGTTTTGGGGTTGCCTATGTGGATCTGCCAAAAGTGGGCCGGGTTCGCCCTTTCCTTGGTGCCGGCCTGGGTGTCGCCCGCAACAGCCTTAGCTCCGTTACCTATAGCTTCCCTGGCATCGCTGCCAATGCTGCCACGGTCACGCCCGATGGCAGCTCCAGCGATCTGGCCTATCGCTTTAGCGACCTTGGGGATGTGCGCACCAGCAGGGGTCAGGCTGGCTTGTCGCGGCCGACGCTGCCAGCAGGCACCACTATCCCTATCGGAGGAACGACGGCCGCCTTGCAAGCCCATGGGGTGCAGCTGAGTTTGCGCTACTCGTTTTAATCGTGCCCTTGTAAATTAGACCTCAAACGGGACGCACTGGTCGCTTTTCGATCACCTTGTCAATTAAGCCGTACTCAACAGCCTCCGCGGGTGACATGAAAAAGTCGCGGTCGGTGTCTTCCTCGATGCGGGGCAGGGCTTGGCCCGTGCGATCGCTGAGCTCCTGGTTGAGCTTCTGCTTCAAGTAGAGGATTTCGTTGGCCTGAATGCGGATATCGCTGGCCTGGCCGCGGGCGCCGCCCAAGGGCTGGTGGATCATGATCCGCGAGTGGGTGAGGCTGCTGCGCTTGCCCTTGGTGCCAGCGCAAAGCAGAAAGGCACCCATCGAAGCGGCCAGACCTACGCAGACGGTTTGCACATCTGGCTTGATGTGCTGCATGGTGTCAAAAATTCCCAGACCGTCGTATACCGAACCGCCCGGAGAATTGATGTACATGAAAATATCCTTCTCGGGATCTTCTGCCTCTAGGAAAAGCAACTGGGCCACAACCCGGTTGGCCGACTCAGCAGTGACCGGTTCACCCAAGAAGATGATGCGCTCCCGCAGTAGCCGGGAATAGATGTCAAATGCGCGCTCACCCCGGCCCGACTCTTCAATCACGATCGGGATCATGGAGCTGAATTCACGAATGGTTCCGATCCTACTGAGCCCGGGCGGCTAGGGTCGAACAACCTTGGCCTAATCCAGCGTGAGTGCAGCCCTCACCGTTGCCGACAGCAAGCGGGAGTTTCATCGCGCCTTCCCCTACGTGATCGCGCCGCTCTATCGCCGCATGGTGGATGAGCTGCTTGTGGAGCTGCACCTGCTCAGCCGTCAAACCGGCTTTCGCAGTGATTCCCTGTTTGCCTGCGGCCTGATTCAGGTGTTCGACAGTTTTGCCCGGGGCTATCGCCCTGACGCCCAGCGCCTCCCCCTGCTCCAGGCCCTTTGTTCCGCTTCCGGTTTCGATGCCAACCAGTTGCGCCAGCAGCGTGACAGCGCCATGGCAGCCATGGGCAGCCACAGCGTCGAGCAGGTGAAGCAATGGATCGAACAGGAGGGTTCGGGCGCACCCGAACCCCTTGCGGCAGCTCTTGCTGACATCCGCCGCCCCGATTTCCACTATTCACGGTTGATGGCCGTAGGCCTGCTGAGCTTGTTGGAGCAGGCTCAGGGCGCAGACGCCTTGGATGCCTCCGCCCTGCGCAGCTATGCCCACGAGCTGGGCGGCGCCATG
Organism: Cyanobium sp. WKJ7-Wakatipu; assembly: GCF_024345355.1. Taxonomy (NCBI): domain Bacteria; kingdom Bacillati; phylum Cyanobacteriota; class Cyanophyceae; order Synechococcales; family Prochlorococcaceae; genus Cyanobium; species Cyanobium sp. WKJ7-Wakatipu. The sequence goes on along the minus strand of NZ_JAGQAY010000021.1, from coordinate 39,205 downwards.
GGCTTACTGCGCGAGCGACTCGACAAGGACCTGAGTCTCTATGCCACCAACCTCGAGAAAATGGCCCAGGCCGTTGAGCTAATGGCGGAAACCGTTGCTGCTGAACGCCGTAAACGGGAACGGCAGCAACAGGAAGCCAACGAGGCACCTACCGAGATTGCAGCTGAAGCCGCCCAGTCAGCTGGCTGAGGGCTGAGCCAGGAGCAGCTGGCACTGCCGTCAGGCTGAGCTGGCTAGCCAATTTGACGGGCTTGGGCAATTCGGGCGGCAGCAAGCCCCGCTCTGCAAGAGCTGCAGGCCGCAGCCGCAACTGCATCGAAGCGCCGAGGCCGGGCTGGTTCAGCACAGGCGTGGCTGCTGCAGGAGATCCGGCAGGTGGTTCGGGGCCAAGGAACAGCAGCAGCTGGGGGCTGCCTGAACCAGCCAGCACCCAGCGCCAACCTCCCACGACTCGCCCATCCTGCTGGCGCCAGAGCGTCGCGGCTAAGGCCTTGGAGCCAGATTGCGTAGCCTCGAGTCCCTGGGTCTCCAGCGGTTCAACCAGCCCGGCGAGCATCTGGTTCCAGGGACGCCGATCCCCTGAGACCACCAACTGCAGCTCCAGACCCGTCTGGAAGGGCCCCTGGGCCAGCTGGCGCAGTCGCAAGACAAAGGGCACACGACGCAGCATGGTTATTTGGGCATCACCGATGCCGTAGCGAGCCGACAGCGGTTCCCGGATCAGCTGGCGGCTCAACAGCCCCTGCAGTAAGCCCTCAAGGCCAGGACCGCGCCACTCAAGCAGCAACCCTGAAGGCAGGGGGGGAGGGACAACAGCTCGCGCTGCACGACCTGGGGCGGCCAGCAGGCCGCTGGCGGCAGCTGCTTCTCCAGCGAGCCCCAGGTTGGCCCCCTCGAGCTCGAGACTCAAACATCCCTCCTGGAAGCGTTGCAGCAAAGGGGCTGCAGGGCCCGCCATCACGCCGAGGCCAAGGGGGGCCCAGAAAACCGCTTGCTCCTGCTGCAACCGCTGCAGACAGCGCTGCTCCAGACCGCGGCGCTGACGTTGAGCCAACTTGAGCTGGTCTTGCAGTAGCCGCTTGGCAAGGGGATCGGCTGCCACGACCACGAGGTCATCAACCCGAATTCCATGGGGAGGCAGGGGGCTTCCTGCTTGGAACTGATAGGCCAAATAGGCGCCACCATCGCCATCGCGCCCCCAGAACTGCCACCAGAAGCGGCGCTGCTGACGCCAAATCCGACGCGCCTGAGCAGCGCCGAGGCGCTGGCTCCACAGGGCTGGCACCGGTCGCTCCGGGGCGGCGGGAAAGCTCTGCAGCAGGGCAGCCTGGCCAATCAACCGCTCCAGGCCCTCGGCCCGGGGCCGGGGGGATCGCAGCAGCAAGCCAGCGGGAAGCAGCAGCAGCAGAAAAGTCAGGGTGAGGGTCCAGCGCAAGCGGGTCACGCCACAGCTCCGTAGGGGGTGGTGCGGCGCCCCACCGGACGGCCAAGCCGCTGGGCAGCCGCCTCAAGCGCCTGGGGGGACTGGCGGGTGCCGCCGCTGGCACCCGCCATCGTTGTGATGTGTTCCTCCATCAAGGTGCCGCCCAGGTCATTGCAGCCCCAGCGCAGGGCCTCGGTGGCTCCTTGGAGGGTGAGCTTCACCCAGCTGGGCTGGTGGAAGCGAAACCAGGGACCCAGTAACAGCCGGGCCTGGGCCGTGAGCCGCAACATCGCTGCAGGGTCGGGCTGGTCCCGTTGCACCCGGGAGCGCAGGGCAGCTGGCGCCGAGGCGCCCACAAAAGGCAGCAACACAAACTCAGTGAAACCCTGGCGCTGATGCTGCCAGGCGTAGCGCTGCACCGCCACCAGGGTGAGCAGGTGAGCCACCACGTCTGCCGGGGACTCGATGTGGCCTGCCATAAGGGTGCTGGTGGCAGGCAAGCCGTGCTGGTGCACCTGAAGCATCACCGCCACCCACTCCCTGGCCGTGAGTTTCTCCGGACAGAGCACCTGCCGCACCTGCTCACTGAGCACCTCGGCCGCCGTACCCGGCACCGATCCCAGACCAGCTGCTTGCAGCCGCGCCAGCACCTGATCGAGGGGCAGCCCGTCGTGCTGGGCGAAATAAAGCAGCTCCTGGGGCGAAAAGGCATGAAGGTGCAACCCCGGTGCTGCCTGCTGCAACAGACCAAGCAACCTTTCGGCATAGGCCAGCTGACTGCCTGCCACCGTGGCGGCTGGGTTGAGTCCACCCTGGATGCAGAGCTCAGTGGCTCCAGCCTCAAGCGCCTCGGCGGCTTTTTGCTGCAGGTCGGCTTCGCTAAGCCAGTAGGCGCCGGGGTCGCCAGCATCGCGGCGGAAGGCGCAGAAGCTGCAGTGCTTGATGCAGTGGTTTGAAACGTTGAGGTTGCGGTTCACCACGTAGGTGACGATGTTGCCAGCCAGTTGTTGACGCAAGCCGTCTGCAGCGCGGCGCAGCAATTCATCCTGCTCGGCATCAGCGGTGCGGCTGAGCAGGATCAGACCGAGGGAGGCAAGCAAGGCCGGATCCCAGCTGCCCGGTTCGTGCTTATCGCTATCACCACTGAGCGGCAGCTTCGGCTGGGCCGAGTCAATGGCCGCAACAAGGTCATCTAGGTCGAGGGGCTCTAGGTCAAGAGCATCTAGGTCGGGGGCTGCCGAAGGGCTAGATGGCTCAGCTGGGGGTGGGACCAGCAGCTCTGCGGCGCTCTGCCAGGCCCAATCCGCTAACCCAGCGGGAGTGGGGGATGGTGGCGAAGAGCCGGCTGGGCTCACTTGCGGCGCTTGGTTTGAAGGGCGTTGCGACGGCGACGATCGCTCCACTCGATGATGGAGAGATAGATCACGCCTCCGCTGACAAACACCAGAAGCAACACCGCGATTGCGGAAAGCACCTGGGAGGCGGAGAGGTTCAGCTCAGGCACAGAGGATCGTCAAAGCCAGGTCAGAACTTGATGCTGTTGTCGCCGTGACGACCCCAGACCACCATGGCGATGGAAAAGCTGAAAAGAGCAGCCAAGGAGGCCCAACCAGCAGAGATCAACATGGTGCAGCTTGCAGTCGTTGAAGGCACTTTACCTAGGCTGGAGCCCTAAAGGTGTTCGTCGTTGCAGTCCGTGGTTGTGGTCCTTTCCTCCGCCAGCCCCGTTCAGGAGCGACTGCGCCTGCGCCAGCCATACCCCGATTTCAAGGTGGTGGTGCTTGACGACGACTTCAACACCTTTCAGCACGTGGTGGAATCACTGGTGCGCATCATCCCGGGCATGCTCGCTGATAAGGCCTGGGATCTGGCCCACCGCATAGACGGGGAGGGTTCGGCGGTGGTGTGGTGCGGCCCCCAGGAACAGGCTGAGCTCTACCACCAGCAGCTGGGAGCAGCCGGCCTGACCATGGCTCCTTTGGAGCGGGCCTGATGGGCCGGGTGGTCATCACCCACAGCACCTACGTGGAGGGGCTGATTCCGCTGCTCAAGCAACTTGCGCTCTGCCCTGGCATCGACACCGTCACCCCGGCGGTTATCAGCCGCGTGCGTGGCCGCAGCAGCCAGATGCGGCTGCGGGTTTCAGCGCCCATCACCGGTGGGCACAAGCTCGTCGCCCGCCGCGGCAGCAGCGTGCAGGAGGTGTTTGTAGTCACCGGCTGGAGCCGCGAGCAACTGCAGCAGTGCCTAGATCGCTTGCTGGGTCAGACACCACCCAACAGCAACTCACCGGAAGGGGAACGCTCGTAGGACGCCGTTGCCTGAAACAGGGCAAAGGCGCCCCCCTCCCGAAACCAGGGCTCAAGCTCAAGGCTGAGCCCTTCGGGCTGCAGCTGCCAGCGCTGCTGAAGGTAGGCGGCATATTCCTGAGGGGTGCTCTGGGCTGCCTGCCAATGCACCACCGCAAAGCTCAGGGCGCTTACCCGCACGGTGCCCCCTTCTGATTCCTGAATCTCCTCTTCAAACAGGAAGGTGCGGAAGCGATCCTGGGCGTCGCGTCCCTCGAGGCAGTATTTGCGCAAGTAGAGCTCCCGAGCGCGAGGAAAAACCGGGCCAGGGGCGAGGGCCAGAAGGGCTTCAAAGGCCTGCTGAAAGGACTCCATCGAGGCTGGCGGCCGAACCCGACCACGGCAGTAACAAGGTCCAGAATGGCCCCTGATCCCCACCGTTGTCGCCACCCCACCATGCCGATCTCCCCCCAGCAGCTCAATGGGGCCATGGCCTGGCGCTACGCCACCAAGGTGTTTGACCCCAGTCGCCGCATTGACGACACCACCTGGGCCGCCCTGGAGGACGCCCTCGTGCAGAGCCCATCGAGCTATGGCCTGCAGCCCTGGAAATTTCTGGAGATAAACGACCCCGCCCTGCGCCAGCAGCTGCGCCCCGAGTCGTGGAACCAGAGCCAGATCACCGACTGCTCCCACCTGGTGGTGTTCCTGGTGCAACGCCAGATCGGCGCCGCCGAAGCCGATCGTCTAATCGAAACGATGGCAGCCGTTCGCGGCCTCGATTCAGCCGCCCTGGCCACCTACCGCCAGATGATCGATGTCGACCTGATCAATGGGCCTCGCAGCCAGCAGATCGACCGCTGGGCCAGCAACCAGGTGTACATCGCCCTGGGCACCTTCATGACAGCTGCAGCCCTGCTCGAAGTGGACACCTGTGCCATCGAAGGCTTCGATCCCCTTGCTTACGACCGCATTCTCAACTTGGCGGACTCGCCCTACCGCAGCTGTGTGGTGTGTGCGGCTGGCTATCGCGATAGCAGCGATAAGTACGCCTCACTGGCGAAGGTTCGCTACGCACCCGCCGAACTCATCGAGAGGCGTTGATTTGAAAGGGGTGGACCGCCGTGCCGTTTTGCCCCAGTGTTCGACCTGGTGGAACCAGAAGAGGGTCAAGGACGGGGCGCCGTTTCCGGCTACGAGGCCGGTTTACGTTGCTTCCGCTGCAGACCCCCATGTCGAAAAGGGAGTCAGATCAGAAAACTGTAAAAGGCAGTCACCAACAAGGCAGTCCTCTGTAAGTGTAGGCCGATTACGGGTTTTGCGGGGGCAGGGGCCAGATGGATCTGACCCGCTCTAAAAGCTGCTCCGCCTGACCAGCCCGTTCCCCAGCTGTGACCCCGTACAGCAGCAGGGTGACATGACCAAGCTTGCGTCCTGGGCTGGAGCCCTCCTTGCCGTACCAGTGCACGGTGGCCTCCGGTATGGCAGCTAGATCATCCCGCTGAGCCTGGTAGTCGGCTTCCGAACTTTCAAAGCCCAACAGATTCACCATCAGTGCCCCCGGCACCTGGAACTCGACAGACCCCATCGGCAGGCCAGCAACGATCCTCACCTGCTGCTCGAACTGGCTGGTATGGGCTGCCTCGATCGTGAAATGGCCGGAATTGTGGGTGCGGGGGGCGATTTCATTAACCTGCAAACCACCCGGGCCATAAAAAAGCTCAATGGAGATCACGCCCACGTAATTGATTGCCGTGAGCAGGGAAGCGGCGATATTGCGGGCATAGGCCTGCACCGCATGGGGCACTGAGGCCGGCGCCAGCACCCAGTCGCATACCTGCTGGTGCTGGTGGGTCTGCACCAAGGGATAACAGCGCACGTTGCCAGCCCGGTCGCGGCAGGCGAGCTGGGAGAGCTCCTGCTCAAAGTTGACAAACTCCTCAAGAATCCAGTCGCCTAGGGGCACCCTTGCCAGCAGGGCCGTGAGATCTTCAGGGCTGCGCAACACGGCTGTCCCCTTGCCGTCGTAGCCGCCGGTGGAGGCCTTGGCCATCAATGGGTAGTTGAAGCCTTCAGGCAACAGGCCACTGGTGGGCAGACCGCACCAGCGCGGGCAAGGCAGCCCCTGATCCTGCAACAACTGCCGCTGGCCCCGCTTACTGACTAGGGGAGCGAGGGCCTCCAGGCTTGGCAGAAAGACGACTCCGTCAAAACTGAGCGGCGCCAGGGCCGGCAGGTCTACCCATTCGTTTTCAAAGGTGATCGCGCCACTGCGGCGCGCCAGCTCCCGGGTGGCCGCCACATCGTCGAGTTCAGCAAGCACCACACTGCTGGCAAGGGCAGTGGCGGGATCCTGAGCCCCTGGTGTCAAAACATGCAGGGGCACATTGAGCTTGCGGGCAGCGGCGGCAAGCATCAAGGCCAATTGGCCGCCACCAACTACACCGATAGCGACTGCAGCGCTAGCAACTGGCTCAGTCACAGGGTTGGCACCAGCCACGGATCTTGGAACTCCCAGCGTGCAGCGTATGAATCAGGACGCCCCGTTGAACTCGTACCAGGCCACAAGCAGCTGATAGGCAGCATTGCGGCGGACCCAAAGCCTGGAGTCACCACCCTGATCTGGATGCCAATCCATCACTTTACGGCGCCAGGTAGCGCGCACCTCCTGCCAACCACTACCCGGTAGCACTCCCAGCTCTTCGCAAGCCTCTCGGTAGCAACTCAGGAAGGCATCGGAACCGGTAGCGGCTGTTGGGGCGGCAGCCACAAAAGCTGGGGCGCCCTGCTCCAAACGGTCCACCACTTGCTGGGCCAGCTTGCTGGCCTGAACCGCCGCCGCCAGCTGCTGGCGGGCCGTATCCATCTGAGCCGCCAGGCTGCCGGCCAGCTTCTCCACCTGTAGTTGGGCTTGCTGGGCAGTGGCCAGGGCCTCGACCCGCCCCTGGCCACTGCTGGCCACAGCAGCATCGAGGCTGGCCGTAGCCCGGCTGCAGCTCTGCTGGGCCTGCTGAATCTGCTGGTCCATCGTTGCCATCTGAGCGGACACATCTGCAGCGACCGACTGGGTATCTGCCTGGGCAGCCTGCGCTGAGCTGATCGCCCGTGAAGCTTCGCTGCGCAATCGGGCCAGCTGGGCCTCCTGGTCGCCGCGAAGTCGATCTAGGGCCGCCTGGGCCTGGCTTGCCTCGCTGCGTAGCCCGGCCAGCTGCTGCTCCTGACTGGCAATCAACCCATCGAGCTGACGGCGAGCCGCTGCCAGTTGATCATTGAAGCCACCGGCGAAAGCATCCAGCTGACCCTCCACCAACTGGACGGCCGCCAAAGCACCGCTGGTGTCGGCTGTTTGGGTAACCAGATCACGGCGCAGGTTGGCGTCTAACTGAACACGAGCCTGCTGGGCTGCGGAGAGCTCAGCCTGCAAAGCCCTAATTTTTGCGCCCGCCTGGGCTGCGGTTCGGTCCTGTTCGCCCTGGAGCGACTCCAACGCTGCCAGTGCCGCCGCCGCCTCGGCGCGAGCCTGGGCCAGCTGCTGGGTAGCTCCGTCGTCAACCCTGGCTAGGGCGGCCTGGGCCGACTGGGTGGTGCGCTGCGACTGCTCCAGCGCCCGTCCCAGGGCGCCAGCCCCAGCCTTAGGGGAGCGCAACAACACCACGCCAAAAGCGGAAAACACCAGTGGCGAAACCAGCACCCAGTAGGTGTCGTTGCTGATCTCCTGGTTTCCCTCGCGGGCGGCCTGCTGGCCCCGCATCAGGATCAGTAGAAACAGCACCACGCCCAGCCCAAGGCTGAACAGGCCCACCATCTGGCGCTCGCTGAGGCTGGAGCGGGGTTTGCCACCGGAGGAAGCAATTGCCTTCATTTCAGGCAAATGAACCCTAGGCAGGCTTCCGGGACTGGTCTAGTAACAGGCTCTTCAAGTGAGGCCGCGATCACCGGCGAAGAGATAGCGCACCAAACTCAGCATCAGCACGATTAAAAACAATGCCAAACCAATCGTGCAGGCGTAGCTGATCTCCAGCTCGGAAAAAGCCTGGTCGTAGACGTAGTAAACGAGGGTGCGGGTGGAATCGGCAGGGCCACCTTGAGTCATTAAATACACCTCTTCGAACACCTTGGTGGCCGCAATTGCAGAGATAACCGCCACCAGGGTGATGTAGGGCCGCAGCAGCGGCAGGGTGATGTCTAGGTGCTTGCGCAAGCCCTCACTGCCATCGAGGGCCGCCGCCTCGTAGAGATCGGGGGAGATGCCCTGGAGCCCGGCCAGAAAGATCACCATGTAGTAGCCGAGGCCCTTCCAGAGGGTCACGAGCATCACCGACGGCAGGGCCAGCAGCGGCGAGGAGAGGAAACCGATGGGATCGAAGCGGCTGCCCAACAGGGCGGTGAGCCAGCCGTTTATCAGGCCGTTTTCGGCATAGATCCAGCGAAAGGCAATGGCCGCCACCACGATCGACACCAGCACCGGGGTGTACAGAGCACCGCGAAACCAGTGGATCCCAGGCAACTGGCGGTTGACCAGCACGGCAAGGGCCAGGGCGCCGACCACGATCGGGGGCACCACTCCCAGCAGATACAAAAAGGTGGTGCCGGTGACCCGGAAAAACATCGGGTCGGCCAGCAGGCGCCGGATATTGGCCAGGCCAACGAAGCGCAGCGGCTCGCTGACATCGAGGCCGGCCTGGCTGAAGCTCATCACCAAGGCCATCGCTGCCGGAATCAGCACCGACAGCCCGATCAGCACCAGGGCAGGCGTCAAGAAGCCCCAGGCCGTGGCGGTGCGCTTGCGGAGATTGGCCTCGCTCATACAGGGCAAAGTACCTGGGCTGGAGGATGATCGCCCAATGGATCTGCAAACGATCAGGGTGGAGCTGCAGGCTTCCCCTTACCCGGTGATCATCGGCTCGGCAGCCTTGCTGAGTCTGGGCGACCAGATTCGGGGCCTGGGATTTAAAGCCGGCACCAAGGTGCTGCTGGTGACCAACGCCGTGGTGGAAGCCCACTACGGCGCCACTGCCATGCAAAGCCTCAGCGAGGCTGGCCTCGATGCCAGCACCCTCGTGATCGAGGCGGGAGAAGATCAGAAAACCCCAGCCACCGTGGGCCTGATCCATGACGCAGCCTTTGCCCGCCGGCTGGAGCGGGGCTCGCTGATCGTTGCCCTTGGCGGTGGCGTAGTGGGCGACATGGCGGGATTTGCGGCAGCCACCTGGTTGCGAGGCATTGCCGTGGTTCAGGTGCCCACCACCCTGCTGGCGATGGTGGATGCGGCGATCGGCGGCAAGACCGGCGTCAATCACCCCGGCGGCAAAAACCTGATCGGCGCTTTTCACCAGCCGCGCCTGGTGCTGATCGACCCCAGCAGCCTTGCCACCCTGCCGGAGCGCGAATTTCGCGCTGGCATGGCCGAGGTGATCAAATACGGCGTGATCGGCGACTCGGAGCTGCTGGCCGAGCTAGAGGCGAGCGGCCCCCAGCTGGCCAGCTTGAACACATTGTCAGCCGAGCTGCTGCAGCGAATTCTGGTGCGCTCCGCCGCCGCCAAGGCGAAGGTGGTGACCGCCGACGAACACGAAGGGGGCCTGCGGGCGATCCTCAACTACGGCCACACCCTGGGCCACGTGGTGGAGACCCTCTGCGGCTATGGCACCTACCTCCATGGCGAAGCCGTTGGCTTGGGCATGCTGGCGGCTGGCGAAATCTCCCTGGCCATGGGCCTGTGGAGCGCTAGCGACCAGGCCCGCCAGCGGGCCGTGATCGCAGCCGCAGGTCTGCCGCTGGCCTTGCCAGCCCTTGATCCCGACGCCGTGCTGGCCTGCCTGCAGGGCGACAAGAAGGTGAGGGAGGGTCAGGTGCGCTTCGTGCTGCCCACCGGCATCGGCAGGGTTGAGATCCGCAGCGACGTCAGCGAAGCAACCATCCGCAGCGCCCTCGCCAGCTGCGCCTAGAGGGCGTTGCGGGGTGGGTGGCCGTCGCCGCGCAATAGCTGGCGCTCCCAGCGATTTAGCTGCCGCAGCAGCAGGGAGCTGCCGCCAAGCAGCACCAGCAGGGTCAACCGCGCCGTCAGCCCGGGCAGCCAGGCAGCCAGTAGCAGCTCCACCCCCAAAGCCACCAGCACTAGCGGCCGCCAGCGGCGTATCTGCCGCAGGGCACCGGAGCAGGCACGGCAGTGGCGGGTGTGGCTGTCGTAGCGATCCATCAGGGCTGCCCGACCCAGCCGGGGCGGCAGGGCGGAGCCAGGGCATGGCTGGCCAGCAACATCTTTGACCCATTTGTGCAACGCCCGCACGTAGGTGTCGGCGCTGGTGGGCAGGAAGCTCGCCTGGCTTTGAACCCGTTCCTGCCAGTGCAGAAACACCTGGTCGTCTTCGAGCACCGTGTGGTTACCGATGTGCTGCAACCACACCGGCCGAGCCCGTAGCAGCAGCCGGGGAAAAACAGAGCGGAACTGAAACGGGAAGCGGGCAAACAAGCGGCATTCCCCAGCCCGGATCGGCGTGGCATACACAACCGTGAGGAAGCGGGCAAATCCCTTCGCCGTGAGGTCGTGCCACATCAGGCCCGGCGCCTGAAAGGTGGTGTACTGGCTGCCCAGGCGCCCCCGGCGCGGGCCCTCGGGCCAAGTGGCAGTGAACCCCTCCGACCCGAAGCTTGTGAGCTCGGCCACCACCGGAGCAGCGTTCTGGCGCTTACCCACCGTGCGGTGGTGGGTGAAGGGCACATGGCTCACATCGAGCACATTCTCCAGCAGGGTGAGGGCATCCATCGGCAGATCGCGGAAGGTGTCCTGCACCAGCCAGCCGGGTGCCTCGAGCACGGGCACCAGCGGCAGGGGCACCGCCACAGCCGCTATCGGGTCGCCGGCAAACACAAACAGCAGCCCCTGGGCGCTGGCTGTGGCGTAGCGGCGGCAGGAGCTGCGGGGGTTGGCGCCGATTGCGGCTTCGGACTGGGGGATCGCGGTGCAGCTTCCTTGGGCGTTGAAACTCCAACCGTGATATGGGCACTCCAGCTCCCCCCTTTCGTTGAGGCGGCCTTCGCTCAAGGGCACGAGCCGGTGGGGGCAGACGTCGGCAAAGGCGCACCACTGCTGACCTGCAGCGTCCCACCACAGCACCAGATCCATCTCCAGCAGGGTGAAGGCCGTGGGGCGGCGAGGGTCAAGATCCTGCAGATAGGCCACCGTATACCAGCGCCGCAACCAGTGCTCCTCCCTGATGCTGGCGGTGGGATTGGCAGGAGCGGGGATCACCATGGGGTGCGGCAGCAACTAAGGAGAAACGATGGTCCGATGATGGCGCGCTGAGCCGCAGCTCCGCTCAACTAGAAGCAGAGGTGTAGAAGCGCTGGGCGTAGCGCCACAGCAGGCGACTGCCAGCCAGGCAAAGCCCGGCGGCCAGCAATGAACCGAAAGCCCAGATGGCCGAACCCCGCCCCAGCAGGGCCTCGGCGGGAACGGTGGTGAGGAAGGCCACCGGCAGCACAAAGGTGAACAGCAGCCGCAGCGCCGGCGGATAGGCGCTCACCGGGTAGCGGCCCGCCACCAGGGTGTAGCGCAACACCTCGGTGGCATTCCACACCTTCACAAACCAGATGCTGAGGGCCGCCAACACAAACCAAAGGCTGTAGAGAATCACCAGGGCTGCAAGCAGCAGCGCCAGCGAGAGCAGCACGGGCCCAGCCGCCGGCAGGCCGGATGGAGCCCCAGGACCCCTGTTGAGCAGGGCCCAAACGATCAGGCCAAAGCCAGCCAATATTCCTGGCAGCCCCCAGGGCGACACGGTGCGGGCCGACAGCCAAAACTGGCTATCAATCGGCTTGAGCAGCACGTAGTCGAGGGTGCCGGTCTGCACGTGGTTGACGATGCGGCTGAGGTTGGGCTGCAGCACGCAGGTGGTGAAACCATCCAGCACGGTGTAGAGGCCCAGCACCACCAAAGCGCCACTCCAGCTCCAACCCCCCAGCTGGGGCCCACCACCAAACAGCAGCTGCAGCACAAAGACGCTGCCTGCCAGGTTGCCCAGCACCGACAGCAGCTCGATCCAGGCATTGAGCGGGTATTCGAGTTCGGCAGCGAGGGAGGTGCCCCAGAAGCGGCGCAGGCTGCGCCAGTAGCGCGCAAACTCCCTCACGCGCCCATCGCCGAGTAGCGGCGCAGGCCCGCCCGCCACAGCCAGTGGCCGATCGGCAGCAGCAGCAGGCACCAGGCGGCGATCGCCCCAAAACCCAAAGCCACATTCACCGGTTCGCCGGCCAGCAGCCGGGCGGGGAAGTCGACCATCCAGGGGAAGGGCGTGGCCAGGGCCAGCCGCCGCACCGCTGGAGGGAAGGTGTCTAGGGGGGCCACTATGCCCGATAAAAACAGATAAGGGATCATCAACAGCCGGTCGAGGGCCGCTGCCCGCTCACTCCAAAAACAGAGGGTGGTAACGAGCACCTGCAGCAGAAAGCGCAGCAGAAAGGCCGCCACAATCGCCAGGATTCCTAGCAGCAAAGCCCCCGCTGACGGCAGCCACAGCAAGCCGGGCGCCGCCAGCCCCACCACCAGCAGCATCACGGCCACAAACGGGATTCGCGACGCCTGTTCACTGAAATGGGCCGCCAGGTATCGCCAGAGTGGCGAAAGCGGCTGCAGCAGGAAGGGCGACAGGCGGCCCTGCAGGGCGTCGTCTTCGAACACCTGAATCATCCAAACCACCGTGAACTGGCGCACCACAAAGGCAGCCAGGAAGTAGTGGCTGAGCTGCTGGGGTGAGAGGCCAGCCGCCGCCGCCGCGCCCGAGCCGCTCCAGACGCCGAGCATGATCAAGGGCAACACCCCAGATAGGGCCCAGAGGGCGATTTCGGCCCGGTATTCGAGCATCAGCGCGTACTGACTGCCCAGCAGCGCCCGCGCCACCCGCCAGGCCCAGCTCATTGGGAGGCCTCGGAGTTTGAATCGCGCTGGCGGAACAAACCGCCGATCAGCTCCTCCACCGGCGGATCACTCACCTCCAGATCCACCACCGCAAAGCGCTCCAGCAGCGCCGCCACCTGCTCGGCGAGCTGGGCCCGCGGCACCAGCAGCCGCACCAGGTGGCCCTGATGGGCTTCGAGCTGGCCGAACCCGGCAAAGGCCTCCGGTGGATGGAGGTCGGCAAGCTCCAGCCGCACCTGGCGGCAGGGGGCCAACCGCTGGGTGAGATCGGCCAGGGAGCCATCGTGGAAGAGCTGGCCCTGATGGATCAGCAGCACCCGCGGGCAGAGGGCGGTGATGTCGCCCATGTAATGGCTGGTGAGCAGCACGGTGGCGCCGGTGCGGCGGTTGTAGTCGGCGAGGAAATCCCGAACCCGCGCCTGGGCATTCACATCCAGACCCAGGGTGGGCTCATCGAGAAACAACACCGCCGGCTCGTGCAGCAGGGCCGCCAGCAGTTCGGCCTTCATCCGCTGGCCGAGGGAAAGCTTGCGCATCGGTCGCCGCAGCTCCTGGCCCAGCTCCAGCATCTCGGCGAGTTGGCCTATGCGCCGCTGGGCCTCCGCCTCCGCAATGCCGTAGACCGCGGCATTAACCCTCAGCGAATCGAGGGCGGGCAGGTCCCAGATCAGCTGCTGGCGGTTGCCCATCACCAGGGTGATCTGGCGCAAGAAGCGGGCCTGACGCCGAAAGGGCTGGTGACCTGCCACCTCCAGCTCGCCGCCGCTGGGGTGGATCAGACCGGTGAGCATCTTCAAGGTGGTGGTCTTACCGGCGCCGTTGGGGCCCAGGAAGCCAACGATCTCCCCCGGCTCGATCGTGAAGCTGATTCCATCCACCGCCAGCACATCGCGATGGCGCCGCCGCAGCAGATGCTGAATTGTGCCGGCCAGGCCAGGCTGCTTCTCGCTGATTCGGTAGGTCTTGCTCAACCCACTAGCGCGAATGATTGGCCCTGCCACAACGTTTTGCAGTCCAGCGCACCGTAGGCAGCCAGCTGGGCTGTTTAGGGTTTAGGAATCGCATCCCTTCAGCCCCTAGGACAATGACCAGCGTCGACTGGCTCTGGCTCCTACACCCCGCCCTTGCGGTAGCCCTGGTTTTTCCCCTGCTGGGCGCTGTCCTGCAGCTGGCCATCCAGACCCGCCGGCGCCGCCTTAACCCAGGCAAGGCGCCGGCAAGCTCCGGCAGCGAGCAACATGGAGCTGTGATGGCGGAGATGCAGCGATGAGCCTGGTGGCAGTAACGGGAGCATCCGGAAAGACCGGCTGGCGGGTGGTGGATGAAGCCTTGAAGCGCGGCCTGGCGGTGCGGGCGATCGTGCGGCCCGGCTCGGTGCTGCCAGCGGCCCTGGCTGAAGCAGAGCAGCAAGGGCGGCTCGATGTGCGGCGTCTGGATCTCAGTGCCACCGAGGCCTTGCATGCCGCCCTGAGCGGCTGTGACTCCCTGGTGATCGCCACTGGCGCCCGGCCATCAGTGGATCTGGCCGGCCCCCTCAAGGTGGATGCCTTCGGGGTGCGCGACCAGATCCGCGCCTGCCAGTCGGTGGGCCTGAAGCGGGTGGTCCTGGTGAGTTCGCTCTGCGCCGGTCGCTGGCAGCACCCCCTAAACCTGTTTGGCTTGATCCTGGTGTGGAAACGCCTGGGCGAGCGCTGGCTTGAAGAAAGCGGACTCGACTGGACCGTGGTGCGCCCCGGCGGCCTCAGCGAGGACGACAGTCGCAGCGAAAGGGAGGGGGTGGTTTATTCCGGCCCCAACCAGCAGGAGAGCAGCAGCCTGCCCCGCCGCCTGGTGGCCCGGGTGTGCCTAGAGGCCCTGGAAACCCCGGCCGCCAGCGGGCGAATCATCGAAATCACCAGCAGTCCCACCCAGCAGCCCCAAGCCCTCAACCAGTGGCTGGAGGCAGCGATCCCGGCTCCCGGCTGAAGCGGGGCAGCTCTGGGGCCACACCCCGGCCGTAGGCCAGCCAGCGGAAATCTCCCAGAGCCACGGGATCCACTAACCGCAGCAGGGCCTCGCGCCGGGCCAGCACGGAGGCCAGCTCAGCCGGGGCCTCCTGCTGCAGCCCGTGCAACCGCTCGGCCAAGCCCAGGGCGAGCAGGGCCTGGCCCTGGCGGCACTGGCCCAGGGGCAGCCAGCCGCTGGCGGCGGCGGCGGCATCGACGCTCTCAACACACAAATGGGCTGTGAGATCCCAGGCGCCTGGCTCCAGCAGCGGATCGCCGCTGGCCTGCTGGCCCCGATAAGCCATCAAGGTGCCGCCAGAGCGCTGGGGGGCGTAGTAGCGCCAGGCCTCTAAGGCGTAGTCGATCACCAGCAGCTGGCCCTCGGCCACGGCTGCAGCGCAGTCGGCCAGCCAGGGGGCCAGGCCCGGGTGCAGCTCGCTGCACCAGCCGGCAGGGCGCTGGGGCGAGGGGGGCAGGAGTCCGAGGGGCTCGAGTTGGGCGGCCGCTGCCGGCTCCAGGGGCGCGCCGGGCTCCAGCCGCAGCGAGAGCTCCGCCCCAGGACCCTCGTGCAGCGCCACCACTTGCTGGCGCCAGAGCACCCCGTCCCACTCGATCCGCTCCACCGCCAGGGCATCGAGCACCTCATGGGCGAGCACCACACCGCGCAGCGGTGATGCCGCCAGCTGCGCGAAGCTGGCCCAGCGACAGGGCAAGGGGCAGTCGTGCAGCAGGGCTCGCTGACGGGCCGCCATGCCCTCGTTGGGCTCCACCAGCACCAGCTCCAGGCGCTGGGCCAGCTGGGGCCAACCGGCCACCAGAGCCTCGGCCAATTGCAGGGCCAAGCTGCCCTCCCCTGGCCCTGCCTCAACCAGGGCCAGGGGCCCGGGACCGGCCGCCAGGGCAGTGAGCCACTCGGCCAGCTGGGGTGCCAGCAGGGCGGCGAAATCGGGGCCCAGGGAGGGGGCGGTGGCGAAATCCCCCGCCGGGCCGATGCGCAGCCGGCCAGCCCCATAGGCGCCGTGCAACGGATCGTGCAACACCCATTCCATGTAGGTGCGGAAAGGGACCGCTGCGCCGACGGCCTCGAAGCGCTGCAGCAGCCAGGGGGGCAAGCTCACGCTCAGACGCCTGCTCAGGGAGAATGCATCTTCGCTGAGGCAGGTGTATGGGTCGCGCTTGGAACGCCGTGCTGCCTGCGCTGGTGTCGCTGTTGCTGGTATTGGCCTGCTGGCTGGGTGTGGGCATCGCGCCGGCCCAGGCCTACGACAACCCCGACCTCCTACCCGACCATCCCACCCCGGTGATCGACCTGGCCAAGGCCCTCACCGATGGTCAGCGCATCAGCCTGGAAGAAAATCTCACCCGCTTCGAGGCCGATACCGGCTGGAAACTGCGGGTGCTCACCCAGTACGACCGCACCCCAGGCCAGGCGGTGAAGGACTTCTGGAACCTGGACGAACGCAGCCTTCTGCTGGTGGCCGATGAGCGCGGCGGCAACCTGCTCAACTTCAACGTGGGTGATGCCCTGTTTGCCCTGATGCCCCGCACCTACTGGGTGGAGCTGCAGACCCGCTTCGGCAACCAGTACTACGTGCGCGACAACGGCCAGGACGCCGCCATTGTCGATGCCCTGGCAGCGGTTGAAATTTGTTTGGAGCGGGGTGGTTGCCAGGTGGTGCCAGGCCTGCCACGCGAGCAGTGGCTGCTCACCCTCTCCACTTCCATGCTCGGCGGCCTGGTGGCGGGCTTCGCTTCCTATCCGCGCAAAGAGGGTCGCAAGGTGGAGTGGGCCTGGGTGCTGCTGCTCTCACCTTTGTGGCTGATCCTGTTTGGCGCCCTAGGCCTGGGCCCGATCCTGACCCGCACCAACGACCTGCTGCCGGTTGCCCGCAACACCCTGGCCTTCCTCGGTGCAGCTCTTGGCGCTTACCTAATCGCCGGAGCCACCGTGGGTAAGGCCAGGCTCAAGGATGCCGACCAGGGTTAGAACGTTCAGCCGGGGTTTTGGCTGCGGCTGCGCGGTCCCAGCTTTTCGAGCGCCTCGAGCTGACAGCGCAAGGAGCCCGCAGGCGCGCAGGCGGGCTTGATTTCAACCCTTGCTATGGACTGGGGCTGCTGATCGCGCAGACGGCTGAGGTTGTCGTCGTAGAAGCGCTTGAGATCGTGGAAGCGCTTCACCGGCTGGCCGTAGAAGCTGCGGCCGGCGAGGGTGGGGAAGCTGGCCCACTCGGGGGCCAATTTGGCCGCCAGCAGCGGCGAGAACACGCCTTGATCAGCCAGGGCCAGGGCACCACGACGCTGGATTAGGTAGATGGCGCCCTGGTCTTGGACCTGGGGGCCAAAGGCCGCGATTCCCAAGGAGCGCGAAACCATGGTCCAGGTGAAGGGCATGAACTGATAAGCACCCGCAGCGGCGCTGGCATAGCGGGCAGTGCGAACCACCCGGTCGGGATGGCGCTCCAGGGAGGGCATCAGGCCGCCACCAAACATGATCCGGTAGCCGATGTCGTCGCCATCGGCCCAGGTGCCTTCGGCGTAGCGAATGGTGTTGAGCAGGGCGCGGCGCTCAGCGGTGATCGCGAAGATCCGCACCGGCGGTGGGGGCAGGGGCAGGGCAATAGCCGTTGGGAAGCTGGGCTGAGAGGGTCCAGATGCTTGGAGCAGCTCGGAGCCTTGGAGCAGCTCGGAGGCCTGGGCTACTGGAGCCGACAGGGCAAGGGTGCCCATGCCTAAAGCCAAGGCGAGGGCGGATCTAAAACAGTTGCTGGGCAAGGTCATACCGGAGCGGATCAAACGGCAGACCGCCTGCAGGCGGCCAAATCTGGAAATGCGTAGAAAAGATTTGTTCGTGCCAATTTGCCTATCAATCGGCCCAGACACGATGGAGTTAGTGCCAATCGCACAGGTGTCCACCAGTGTCAACAACTACAGCGAACAGTTCAGATCACTGTGAGCCAGGTCAATTGCGCCTGAATTTTTGACTAAAACAAACAGCCCGCTTCAAAAGCTGCAAGCGCCTCGGCCGCCTGCAGAGCACCCTGGCCAGCCAATGGCTCACCAGTGGGGGGCTGCAAAGGCTGGTCGAGCTGCCAATCCCCCTGGCGGGCCTGCTCCTGGCTGAGCAGCCGGTGCCAGCCGTGGCGCACCAAAGCCGCCTCCAGCACTGGCGCTTCGGCAAAACCTTCGCGATGCACCAAATGCACCCCCACTCCGGCGCTCAAGGCCTCGCAAAAGGAGCTGTATCCGGGCTTGGTGATCAGGCGGGCGCAGTGCCCTAATACCTCCAGCGGCCGCACCCCGGCAGGCAGCAGGCGGCAGTTGGCAGCTGGGGCCAAACGGGGATCGGGACTAACAAACACGTGATCGGGCCAGAGCTGCAGCAACTCCGGATCCAGGTCGTAGCCCAGCCCCCCAAAACTCACCAGCACGCAGCGTTCACGCTCGTCCGGCAACTGCAGCTGGCGGGCCAGGCTGCCCGGCTCAAGCCGGGGGCTACCGGCGGTGAGCCCAATCGACAGCTCGGGAATTCCCCAGTCGATCGGCATCGCCAGGGGACAGCGCAGCAGCAGGTCGCCCTGGCGGTAGGCAGCCAGGCAACGGTCGGCCCAGGGGCTGAAAGCGGCACCCATCGCCCCGTAGATGGCCTCCCAGCCAAAGCTGGCCAGCCAGATCAGAGGCGCCCCGAGGCCTCGAGCCAAGGCCGCCGCCGCTGGGGGCACGTCTGCAAGCACAAGCAGCGGCATCGCTTGGGCGGCCAGCCAGGCCTGCTCAGCCGCCAGCTGGGCGGGCAGCTCAGCTTCCAGGGCCAATAGGGCGGCCAGGGTTGCCCCAGCGTCTGCCCCTAGGGCATCGGCCTGCACCACGCCCACGTCCCAACGACAGGGGCGATGTTCAAAGGGCACGGGCCCCAGGGCGGAGCGCAGAAAGGCCTCAGGTAGGGCCGTGGACAACACCAAGCGCCAGTGGGGGCGCAGCCCATGCAGGGCGGTTAAAACGGAAGCGGTGCGGGAGCCATGGCCAAAACCATGGGCACTGACGCAGGCATAAATCAGCACGGCGCCAGTTCGGGAGCTGGGTTAGGGGCCGGGTTGGGGGCAGTCCAGAGGCGCTCTTCGTAGAGCAGCTCACCACCCAGGCCAAACCAGCGATGGCTGGCACTCACGACCTCCTGGCCCACCAGCTCCACCCAGCTGAAGTGCCGCAGGGCCTGGCCGGCGCCATCGGTGCCGTGGCGGGGAACGCAGGCGGTATTGAGGTAGGAGGTGCCGGCCCGATCGCGGCAGAAGCTTTGGCGATCCCCCTGGCCGCGCCTGAGGGCATGGTGCATGTGCCCAAACACCACCAACGGCACCGGGCGATTGAGGCGGATCTGGCGGATGGCCAGGGCTAGGTCGAGATCACCCCAGTCGCAGGCGGGTGGCTTCCAGTCGCGGCCGCAGGGGGAGGTGGCATCACTGCCGAGTCCGGAGGGTCCGCTATGGCTCAGCAACACCAGGGGCCAGTCGGGGGGTGCGGTGGCGGCGGCGGCCGTGATCCGATCGGCCGACTCCTGCAAGCTCACCGGGCCGAAGGCAGCTAGCGCCGCCCGAGAAAGCCTGAAGCCACCGCCGGCGGTGGCCGGCCGCCCCCCCACCACCGCCAGATCCGGCGGGCTCAGGGCTCGCAATTTCCAGCCGCAGTGAACCTCTCCCAGCAGGTCGATCTGGTGCTGCAGCGTGCGCCCAGAAGCGTCCTTGCCGGTGTCGTGGTTGCCAAGGATGCAGGCCACTGGCATGGGCAGTTGGCGCAGCAGGGCCGGAATTCGCTGCTGACCATCGCTTAGGTCGCCCACGACGAGCAGGGCATCGGGGGCCAGGCAGTCCAGCAGCGCATGGTCGCTGTGGTCCCATTCACCATGCAGATCTCCGGCGATGGCAATGCGGAGCGTTTTACCCCCGCCGGATACCGCCATCACTGCTGCCTAGGCTGATGCCATCCTGCATCAGCTGAGGCCCCCGGTTGGTTTTCACCGCCACCAAGAACCACGCACCGCAAGATCTGCCCGCCGCTATCAGCGCCCTGAAGCAGGAGCGCAAGGCCGTGATCCTGGCGCACTACTACCAAGACGAAGCCGTTCAGGACATCGCCGACTTCATCGGCGACTCGCTGGAGCTCTCGCGCAAGGCCGCCGCCACCGACGCCGAGGTGATTGTTTTCTGCGGCGTTCACTTCATGGCGGAGACCGCCAAGATCCTCAGCCCGGACAAAACCGTGCTGCTGCCAGATCTGGAGGCCGGTTGCTCGTTGGCGGATGCCTGCCCGGCCGAAGCGTTTGCCGCCTTCCGCGCCGAGCATCCAGACCACATCGCCGTGAGCTACATCAACTGCTCGGCGGCAGTGAAAGCCCTCAGCGACCTGATCTGCACCAGCAGTAACGCGGTGGATCTGGTGAAGCAGCTGCCAGCCGACCGGCCGATCCTGTTTGCGCCCGATCAAAACCTGGGCCGCTGGGTGCAGCGCCAGAGCGGCCGCCAGCTCACTCTCTGGCCGGGCAGCTGCATCGTGCACGAAACCTTCAGCGAGCAGGCGCTGCTGCAGCTCAAGCTGGAGCACCCCGGCGCCGAGGTGCTGGCGCACCCCGAATGCCAGCAGCATCTACTTGATCTGGCGGATTTCATCGGCTCCACCAGCGCCCTTTTGCGTCAAGCAGAGCAGAGCCCCGCCACCAGCTTCATCGTGCTCACCGAGCCGGGGATCTTGCACCAGATGCGGCTGAAACTGCCCCAAAAGACCTTTTTCGAGGTGCCCGGCGCTGACGGCTGCAGCTGCAACGCCTGCCCCTACATGCGGCTCAACACCCTGGAAAAAGTGTGGCAGTGCCTCGATCGAATGGAACCAGAAATCGTGATGGATGAGGCGCTGCGGCTAAGGGCCCTGGCACCGATCGAAAAGATGCTGGCCATGAGCCGTTAAATCAGGCGCTGCGGGCCACCTGGCAAAGGGCATTAGTTCAAACGGCGAAAGATTTTCCTCGGCCAATAGGCCCTGATCGCCGCCTGCAGGATTCTGTACAGCCCGTACAGAACTCCGCACACGTCTAAACAACCACCACCCAGCCCTGTGGAGAGAAAACAACAAGAACTCGGTAGCTGATTTTGCCCCCCTCAAGCCAACCGACAGACTGCACTGGGATAACCCGTTCAGATGCCCCTCCCCACCGGCAGCCTGCTGGAGCACACCCCCCAGGGGCTCTACTGCCGGGCGGCGGCGGCCTGGATAGACCCCGTGGGGCCGGTGCCCCGGGCCCTGATCACCCACGCCCACGCCGACCACGCCCGGCCCGGCTGCGGCGAATATTGGGCGGTGGGCGCCAGCGAAGCGATCCTGCGGCAACGCCTGGGGGCCACGATCAACCTGATCCCGGTCGACTACGGCGCCGCCCATCGCATTGGGGAGGCCCGGGTGTCGTTTCACAGCGCCGGGCATGTGCTGGGCAGCGCCCAGATCCGACTGGAGGCGGGCGGTGAGAGCTGGCTGGTGAGCGGCGACTACAAGCGCTGCGCCGACCCCAGCTGCTCCCCGTTTGAGCCGGTGCAGGCAGACGTATTTATTACTGAGGCCACCTTCGGCCTGCCGATCTATCGCTGGCAGAGCGGCGCCGAGGTGGCCGGCGAGATCCTTGCCTGGTGGCAGGGAGCACCGGAGCGGCCGTCGATCCTGTTTGCCTATGCCTTCGGCAAAGCCCAGCGGCTGCTGGCGGAGCTAGCCGCCATCGGGGTGGGGGAGCCAGGGCAGCCCGGCGCGGAAGGCAACGAAATCCTGTTGCACGGCGCCGTGGAGGCCCTGATGCCGGCCTACCGGGAGGCGGGGGTGCGGCTGCCGCCCACACTGGCGGTGAGCGCAATCGCTAAAGGGGAATCGCTGGCGGGCCGGCTGGTGATTGCGCCGCCCTCAGCCCACCGCTCGGTGTGGATGAAGCGCTTCAAGCTGCCGCAAACGGCGTTCGTAAGCGGCTGGATGGCGGTGCGTGGCGCCCGCCGCCGCCGGGGGTATGAGCGCGGCTTCGTGATGAGCGACCACGCCGACTGGCCCGGCCTGATCCAGAGCGTGCAGCAGAGCTGCGCCCGGCAGGTGTACGTGACCCACGGCAACAGCGAAGGCCTGGCCCGCTACCTGAGCGAGGTGGAAGGGATCAGCGCCGAACCGCTGGCGGGCTGAGACCGGCATGCGTCGCTTCGCCGATCTCTACAGCGCCCTTGATGCCAGCAGCGGCACCCAGGCCCGGGTGGATGCCCTCGTCGCCTACTTCAGTGGTGTTGATGCCGCCGATGGCGCCTGGGCCCTGCACGTGCTGCTGGGCAAGCAGGGCAAGCGCCTGATCACCGGACGGCGGCTGCGCCAGATCTGCCTGGAGGAATCCCCCCTGCCGGAGTGGTTGTTCGACGACTGCTACGCCCACGTTGGTGATTCGGCCGAAACGATCACCCTGCTCTGGGCCCAGGTGGGAGCTGGGGCGAGCCAACCCCTGCAGCACTCCCTGCAGCACTGGATGGAGCAGCTGCTGCCGGCCGCCGCCGCCTTAGAGGGCAGCGAGCAAGCAGAAGCGGTGCGGCAGCTTTGGCGGGGCCTCAGCAGATCCGAACTGCTGGTAGCCAACAAGTTGCTCACCGGTGGCCTGCGGGTGGGCGTGGCCCAGGGGCTGGTGGTGCGCGCCCTGGCACGCCTCAGCGGGCTGGAGGAAGCGCAGCTGCAGCACCGGCTGATGGGCGGCTTCAAGCCCGGTGCTGCCGCCCTCACCGCCCTGCTGGCCCCAGCCGATGGAGCCGAAGCGGTGCCCAGCCGCCCCTACCCCTTCTACCTGGCATCGCCCTTGGAGCAGCAGCCGGCCGGCCCCGCCAGCGACTGGCAAGCGGAGTGGAAGTTCGACGGCATCCGCGGCCAGCTGATCCGCCGCGCCAACGAGGTTTTTTTATGGAGCCGCGGCGAAGAATTAATCGGTGCCGCCTTCCCCGAATTGCTCGCAGCGGCAGGGTGCCTGGCCAACGGCACCGTGCTCGATGGCGAGATCCTGGTGTGGCCCCCCGGCTCCGACCAGCCCGCCCCCTTTGCCCAGCTGCAGCGCCGCCTGGGCCGCAAGGCGCCAGGGCGCAAGCTGCTGGCCGAGTGTCCGGCGGCCTTCGTGGCCTACGACCTGCTGGAGCTGGGGGGCGACGACCTGCGCCAGCGACCCCTGAGCCAGCGCCGCTCAGCCCTGGAGGAGCTGCTCCAAGACCTGCCTGAAACGACACCCACCCCCGCAGCCGGGCTCCTGCGCCTATCCCCCCTCCTACCACTAAGGGCCTGGGAGCAGCTGGAGCCGCTGCGCCAGCAGGCCGCCAGCGCCGCCGCCGAAGGCTTGATGCTCAAGGGCCTCGCTTCGCCCTACCTGGCCGGCCGCAAGCGGGGCCAATGGTGGAAGCACAAGCGCGATCCCTACACGCTCGATGCGGTGCTGCTCTACGCCCAGGCCGGCAGTGGCCGCCGCGCCAACCTGTACACCGATTACACCTTTGGGCTCTGGAACGCCGAGGGCGAGTTGGTGAGTTTCGCCAAGGCCTACTCCGGCCTAAATGATGGTGAGATCACGGCGCTGGATCGCTGGATCCGCAGCCACACCACCGAGCGCTTCGGGCCGGTGCGCGCGGTAGAGCCGGTGCAGGTTTTTGAGCTGGCCTTCGAGGGGCTGCAGCGCTCCAGCCGCCACAAGAGCGGCATCGCCGTGCGCTTCCCCCGCATCGCCCGCTGGCGCCAAGAAAAACCAGCCGCGGAAGCCGACACCCTGGCCAGCGCCCTGGCCCTACTGGAATCCCAGCCATGAGCCGGAAGCCCCGTCGCCAACCCAAGTCCGGCGATCTCCTGGCCCCGATCGAAGCCTGGTTTGAGCTTCAGGGCTGGACGCCCCTGCCCTTTCAGAGCCAGTGCTGGCAGGCCTATCTGGCCGGCGAGAGCGGCCTGATCCAGGTGCCCACCGGCTCGGGCAAAACCTACGCCGCCGTGATGGGTCCGATCGCGGAGCTGCTGGCCGAGCCCAGCCCCGGCCTGCGCCTGCTCTATCTCACCCCCCTGCGCGCCCTGAGCCGGGATCTGGCCCTGGCGATCCAGCAGCCAATCGAGGCGATGGGCTGGCCGCTGCGGGTTGGCATCCGCAATGGCGACACCTCTAGCTACGAGCGCGGCAAGCAACTGCGCAGCCCGCCCGAAATTCTGATCACCACGCCGGAATCGCTCAGCCTGCTGCTGGCCAACCCCAAGGCCCCTGCCCTATTTGCTGGTCTTCAGGCGGTGGTGCTGGATGAGTGGCACGAGTTGATGGGCAGCAAGCGGGGCAGCCAAACCGAGCTCTGCTTGAGCTGGCTGCGAAGCCAGCGGCCGGCCCTGCGCACCTGGGCGATCAGCGCCACCATTGGCAATCTCGACGAGGCGGCCCGTAGCGCCGTCGGTACGGGTGCCGCAGGTGCCCCAGCCAGCGAACCCCGCCTGATCACCGCACCGATTGCCCGGGCAACGGAGATCCGTAGCCTGCTGCCCGAGTCGATCGATGGCTTTCCCTGGGCCGGCCACCTCGGGCTGCGGCGCTATGAGGATCTGGTGGCGGCCCTGGAGCCGGGCGTCTCCACCCTGCTGTTCACCAACACCCGCAACCAGGCCGAGCGCTGGCACCAGTGCCTCCGCTACGCCTGCCCTGAGATGGAGGGCGCCCTGGCCCTGCACCACAGCGCCATCGACCGGGCCGAGCGCGAAGCGATCGAAGCCGGGGTGAAAGCAGGTGATCTGCGTTGGGTTGTGTGCACCAGCTCCCTCGATCTGGGCGTTGATTTCCAGCCGGTGGAGCGGGTGGTGCAGATCGGCTCAGCTAAAAATGTGGCCCGGCTGCTGCAGCGAGCTGGCCGCAGCGCCCACCTCCCCGGCGGCACCTCCCAGGTGTTGTTCATGCCTACCCATGCCCTGGAGTTGCTGGAGCTAAGCGCCCTGCGGCGGGGTCTGAGCGAGGGGCTGGTGGAGGCGCGCCGACCACCGGCGGCACCGATCGACGTGCTGCTCCAGCACCTCACCAGCCTGGCCTGCGGCCCGGGATTCGAACCGGCCCAGGCACTGGCAACGGTCCGCACCGCCTGGAGCTACCGCCAGCTCAGCGATGACGACTGGCAATGGTGCCTGCGCTTCCTTGAGCACGGAGGCGACTGCCTCGGCGCCTATCCGCGCTACCGCAAGCTCGAGCGCGAAGGCGATCTCTATGTGGTGAAGGAAAAGGCGATCGCCCGGATGCACCGCCTGCACATCGGCACCATCACCGCCGACCGGGCCGTAACCGTGCGCTTTGTGCGCGGCGCCGTGCTCGGCCATGTGGAAGAGGCCTTCATCGGCCGGCTCAAGACCGGCGATGTGTTCTTCTTTGCCGGCCGTCAACTGGAATTCGTGCGGCTGCGGGAGATGACGGCCCAGGTGAAGGCCAGCTCTAAAAAAAGCAGCACCGTGCCCGCCTGGTCTGGCGGCCAGATGGCCCTTTCCGACCTGCTCAGCCAGCACCTGCGTGCCGAAGTGGATCGCTGCGCCCGCGCCCTGGAGGGGGAAGCCAAGCTCGATAGCCCCGAACTTATGGCCCTGGAGGCCCTGCTTCAGCGCCAGGTGCAGCTCTCAAGGCTGCCAAGGCAACACGAACTACTGGTGGAGGTGTGTAACAGCCGTGAGGGCAGCCACCTCTATGCCTATCCATTTGAAGGGCGCTTTGTACACGAGGGCCTGGGTTTTCTCTGGGCCTGGCGCCTGGCCCGCCACCAGCCCAGCACGATCACGGTGTCGGTAAACGACTACGGCTTTGAACTGCTAGCGCCAAAAAAATATCCATTTGAAGAGTTATTTGAGATACACGCCGAAGAACTGCTCGATGACAGCGATCTCAAGGTTGATCTGGAGCAGGCAATCAACCTCTCAGAGCTATGCCGGAGGCGTTTCCGCGCCATTGCCCAGATCAGCGGCTTGGTGCTGAACGGCTACCCCGGGCAGTCCAAATCCGGCGGTCAACTGCAGATCAGTGCCGCCCTGCTTTTTGATGTGTTCAGCCGCCACGAACCAGCCAACCTCCTCCTGGCCCAGGCCAGATCAGAAGTGCTCACCGACCAACTGGATCTGCCCAGGATCACCCTGGCCTTGCAGCGGCTGCAGCGATGCAGTTTGCAGCTGGAGCGCACCGCCCGGCCCGGCCCGCTGGCCTTCCCCTTACTGGCGGAGCGCCTAAACAACCGCATGAGTAATGAGTCGCTGCTGGACAGGCTTCAGCGGTTGATCAAAGACGCAGGGGCAGCGGAGGGGAGGTGATACATCAAAGATCCCAGCACCGAGGGCGAACTGGGCTTTCCAAAACACAGGTTCTATCGATCTTGATCATCCACTCTCAAACATCTCCGAACGGATTCGAGGCCACCTGGATCAACATGATCACCGCAGGTTCCGAGCCAACAGCACCAGAGAGATGACCTCTACGACCTTCAATAAGTCGGCAATTCTGATCAGCACCAAACGATATCTCGCCAGGCCCCATCTCTACCCGCACGCCATCCATCGTTGTCACAAACCAGCGCCCCACAATTGGCACGATCCACTGAGGCACAGGGTTTTCATGCCATTCATACTCTTGACCAGGCACCAGAGATAAAAACACAACACCAGTTGCATCATCACGAGGACCAGACTGCCAAACACTTGCTATTCCCTGGATAAATGTGATCAGCTTAAAATCATCCAACCACTCCTTCTTTTGATGACTCACCCCTTGATGATCACACCAGACATGCCAAACATGAAACCCGGGCCTATCTTGGGTCAGCATGGACTAAAAGCTTTGTCAATCCAATCTTAGCGGCAGGCTTTTCTAATTAAGTTCCTCCTATGGCAGCCGAGCGAGCCGAAGGCGCCATGGCTAGCGTTTGATTGTTGTCAGGAATACCGCCGTTAGGGTAGATCCCTGGATCCTGATGGCCAACAACGCCTTTTACAAGCGGATGTGGGATGAGGTGCTCCACAAGGGCTTCTGGGAGGGCGACATCTGGAACCTGGTACTCAGCGGTGAGATCAGATGCCATCACCTCAACATCTCCACGGTGCGCGACGAGAGCCTCGAGCCCCAGTACTACGTAGGCATGCTGCAGGCCGTGCACTTCATGGCCCAGCACGACAGCCTCACCGGGTTGGCAAACCGCTCGATGCTGATGGAGCAGCTGGAGCGCCATCTCGTCCTAGCCAAGCGCCATGGCCGCGGTGTCGCGCTGCTCTAGCTCGATCTCGACGGCTTCAAGTCTGTAAACGACCAGTTCGGCCACAACGTGGGCGACCAAGTACTGCAGATCGTGGCGGATCGGTTTCGGAATGTGATCCGCGAGGGCGACATGCTCTGCCGTCAGGGCGGCGATGAATTAGTGGTGCTCGTGCCAGAAGCTGGCCAAGAGCAATCCTGTGCAGCTGAGTCGTGCCTCCCTTCAGGCACCTGCTAGCTCAGGCCTGCTCCAAACGCTTGACGATCAGAGCCATCAGGGCCAAGGAACCGGCCAGGGCAATCAACAAGGCGATGGTCATGGCTGAAGCGTCTACTACTGCAACAATTATCGCCGCTGAAGGGTCAAAGCCATCCACCTTCTGATGTCATTTTTGCTGGTTGCTCCATCGGCACCTGGCAACCTCGAGCTCTGCGCCCAATGGCGCTCAGCCCGAGGTGCAGAAAAGGCCAGCCTCGCCAACAGGCTTGGGGCAAGCAACGGTCTCACCAAGAACACAAAGCTGGCCGAGGCTCAGCCCAGCGACATCAACAGCCTTTATCGCATCCCCGACATCCAACGGCTCTGCCGCAACTCCTAAGCAACTCAGCACCAATCCATGACCCTGAAGCTCTATGGCGGCGCCCGCAGCCGCGCCTCCATGCCCCGCTGGTATCTAGAGGAGAAGGGGATTGCCTACGAATGGATTCAACTCGACATGGAGGCAGGCGAGCACAAGAGAGAAAACTTTTGTGCCATCAACCCCTTCGCCAAGGTGCCTGCGCTGGTGGATGAAACCCTGCGAGCGCCTGGCGGCAAACCGCTGCAGCTGTTTGAAAGCGGCGCAATCCTGCTGCATCTGGCGGATCACCACGCCAACGAATTCACTGGCACGGAGGCTGAAATGGCAGCCCAGCGGGCCCTGGCAAACCAGTGGATCCTGTTTGCCAATGCCACCCTGGCCGTGGCGCTGTTTGTGCCTGCCAACCGGGAGCGGGAATTCCCGCAGCTGATGGGGGTGCTCGATGGGCTGCTGGCAGGCGGCCGCTCCCTGCTGGCAGGGCCCTGGGGCGATCCAGCCTGGAGCGTTGCCGACTGCGCCGTAAATGCCTACCTGGCCTATCTGCCGATCTTCTTCCCCCAGATCGACCTAACTCCCTACCCCAACGTGCAGGCCACGATTGCCGCCACCCAGGCCCGGCCGGCCTACCAACGCGGCATGGGCAGGGCTTGAACTCGGCACGAGGCGCTGCTGCAGCAAGTGTCAGCTTTGACTGGCGGGGCAAGCAGCTGCAGCTGCTTGGAACCAAGGCGGCATGGGATCCCCAGCGCCGAATCTTATTAGTGGCCGATTTGCATCTAGGCAAGGCGGAAACCTTCCAGGCCCACGGCATTCCCCTGCCCAGCGATGGCGACGGCGCGACCCTCAATGGACTCCTGGAGTTGGCCCATCAGCTGGAGCCCCAGCAGGTGGTGGTGCTGGGAGACCTGATCCACAGCCGCCTGGGGCTCACCGGCGAACTTCGCGCCAAGCTGGCTGCCCTACCGGAGCTGCTGGGCTGCCCGTTGCGCCTGATCGGCGGCAACCATGAGCAGGGCAGCTGGATCGAGGGGCTGCCGCAGGAGCCTTCCCAAGCCCTGGGCCCCTGGTGGCTGAGCCACATTCCAGAACCCCGGGCCGGCATGCTCAACCTCTGCGGCCACCTGCATCCAGTAGCAGTGGTGGGCCGGGGTGCCGATCGGCTGCGGCTGCCCTGCTTCAGCTATTGCGAAGCCAGTGAGCGCTTAGCCATGCCAGCCTTCGGGCGCTTGACGGGAGGCCATCCCTGCTCCCAACGTGATCGGATCTGGTTGGTGGCCGACGGCGCCGTCGTGGATTGGACGCAAGCACCCCACAGCAGCAATCGGGCCGCCTGAGCCCCAGGTCCCGCCGCCCGTTGTGGCGACACAAGCGGATGCTAACGGTGGCTCTGCCGGCAGGCTTTCTCACCTTTTTGGTGGCCATTGCCCCACCGCTGCCCGAGTCCGGCCCCCGGGCCGGAGCACCCCTACTCACCCGCGCCGACGACCAACCGTTCCGCTACCAGCCGGACGACAGCACCTATGCCCTCGACTTCGATCCCCGGGCCGTGCAGATCGACCTGCTGGAGGGCTGGGATCGGGAACAGGAGGCCTACGCCGACAGCCAGGCCCTGGCCTTCTTTTCGGGGCCGATGTACGAGCGCCACGTCGATGCGCGCGGGCGGGAAATCACAGTGCCGCTGGGCGATCTCAAGCTGGGCGATCGCATCTGGCGCGGCCGCAACCGCACCGCTGCCCGCCAGCGGGCCTTTGTGGGCATCCGCCGCGATGGGGGCGTTGACTTCGGCTTCGGCGAGCTGACGGCCAATCGCGCCCAGCGCTACGACAGCTTCATCGGCGGGCTTCACAGCGTCTACAACGACCTGGAGCGGCCGCCGGCCAGCTATCGCGGTGCTTACAGCATTTCAATGGGCCAGCAGATCCGCTATTTCCTACCCAGGATCCGCATGGTGATCGGCCTGCGCCCCGACGGCCGGCTGGAGGTGCTGATGAGCCGCGATGGCCTCACCCTCGAGCAGACCCGCTCCCTGGCTCGGCAGCGCGGGCTGCGGGCCGCCTACCTGCCCGACCACGCCTCCAAGAGCCGTTTCATCATCCCCGGCAAAAAGGGCTTCAGCGCGGCTGACGCCAACTGGATCAGCGGTGGCGCCACCAGCTTTGTGCACGTGCCCTACCTGCTGCGGCTTAGCCGACGCAGCACCCCCCTGCAGGGGTCGCTGCTGGCCAGCCTGGCGGGGCGAACGGCGGCGGAGGGCTGCGGCAATCCCTTCCAGTGCGGCCAAACCCTCGGCGGGCAACTGGTGGACCGGGCCCTGGCCGGCTTCAACCGGCTGATGGAGCAGGGGGTGGAACCCATCGCCCAGCTGATCTGGGCCCCTCGTGGCCCCCGGGATCCCCTGCGGGCCAACGCCAAGGCCCCCCTGCGGGAGCCGCCGATCAGCGCGGACCCCCTGGCCCTGCGCCAGCGCCAAGAGCAAGCCGCCGCCACCCCGGCGATCACCGGGGTGGAGTTCGAGACCCTCGGCCTGCCATCCGACCTCTCCCAGCCCCTGGTACTGCCAGAAGGCGCAGAACTGCCTGAGCAGGAAGCCGCGGCCGCGGACGGGTACACCTCGCCAGCGGATCCAGGGGCGCCAGGGGCCGCCGAACTGGAGGGTGCCGAACCGGCAGAAGCAACGGTGGATTCGGCGGTCGGCCCCACGGGCCAGATCACCACAGGGGCTCCGCTGCCGGGAGCGCCGCCCCCACCGGGCCTGCCACAGCCCTGATCGGCTGATACCCCTGCTTCGCTTCAGCCCGCAGCCGCCAGGGCCCGCACCACATCCCCGCGGGTGAGCACACCCACCGGGTGGCGCTCGCCATCCAGCACAAACAGGCGTTGGGTGCTGCGCTCATGCAGCAGGCCAGCCGCCGCCGGCAAGGGCAGCTCGGCGCTGCAGCTGTGGGGGTGTTGGCCCATCACCTCGCCCACGGTGCTGCCGAGCACCTGGTGGACTTCCTTGTCCCAGTTGAGCGGGTTGCGCAAGTAAATCACCGCATCGAGCAGCATCACGTAGGGACCGGGCTGGAAGCCGCTTTCGCGCACCATCAGGTCTTGCTCGCTGAGCTCGCCCACCAGGGCGCCACTGCCATCCACCACCGGCAAACCGCTGATGTGGTGCTCGCTCATCAACTGCACGGCCTCCTGCAGGGGGCTGTCCGCTGTGACACTCAACACCGGTGCAGACATCACGGCGGAAACCAGCTGTTGCACCACGGGCCAAACAAGACGACTGGAGCCATTCTGGGGCCGAGCACGGCAGACACGATGGCGACGCAACGGATACGCCAACTGGCCGACGGCCTCACCGTGGCCCGGGCCGTGCTGGGACTACCGCTGATCGTTGCTCTGGCGGGGGGCCAACCAGTCCTGGCCTGGTGGCTGCTGCTACTGGGCGGCTTGAGCGACTGGGCCGATGGCGCCCTGGCACGCCGGGCCGGCGGCGGCTCGGTGTGGGGAGCCCGCCTCGATCCCCTCACCGACAAAATCCTGATCAGCGCGCCGCTGCTGTGGCTTGGAGCGGAGGGGATCCTGCCCCTGTGGGCGATCTGGCTGCTGCTGGCCCGGGAACTACTTATTTCTGGGTGGCGCGCCGCTGAAGCCAGCGGCGGCCCGGCCTCCTGGAGCGGCAAGCTCAAAACGATCCTGCAATTCGCCAGCCTGCTGCTGCTGCTCTGGCCCAACGGCTGGGGTTTCGGACTGGCGGCAGCATTCCAGACCGCTGGCTTCTGGCTGTTCTGGCCGTCGTTGCTGCTGGCGCTGAGCTCGGCCTGGGGCTACCTACGCAAGCCCTAAAGCGGTGAGCTCCTCGCTGCGCTGCCAGAGCCGCTGGCGCTGATCGGCATCGAGGGCCGCGGGGGCAATGCGCACCTCGGTGGGCCAGCCCCGCATGCCACCAAACTGATTTGGTCCGTAGTGGCCGCCTGGGGTGGCTTCAGGTGCGGTGGCGGCAAACAACTGGGGCAACGCTCCCATGGCCGCGCTCTGCAACAGCGGGCCCATCAGCCGGTAGGCCAGGGGTTCAAACCACGAGCCGTTGGCAGCCACCGAGGCCAGCTGAAGGTTGGTGCGGGCAAAGCCCGGATGGGCCGCCAGCGACAACACGGCCTGTCCCTGATCGCGCAGCCGCTGCTGCAGCTCTAGGGCAAACATCACATTGGCGAGCTTGCTCTGGCCGTAGGCGGCCCAGCGGTCGTAGCGGCGCTCGCCCTGCAGATCGTCGAAAGCAATCCGGCCGAAATACTGGGCCCCTGAGGTCACGCTCACCACCCGTGCATTCGGGCGGTCTGATAGCAGCGGCAGCAGGGCCAGGGTGAGGGCGAAATGGCCCAGGTGGTTCACACCCAGCTGCATCTCGAAGCCGTCGGGGGTGAGCTGCCGCGGCAGGGCCATCAGGCCGGCGTTGTTGATCAGCAGATCCAACCGGCCGTAGCGATCGGCAAATTCCGCAGCGGCACGACGCACGCAAGCCAAGCTGGCCAGATCAAGCTCCAGCAGCTCAACGGCACCACCCCCGCTAGCGGCCGCTGCCTGTAATTCATCCTTGGCCCGCTCTGCCCGGGGCAGGCTGCGACAACCGAGCACCACGGTGGCGCCCTTGGCCAGGAGCGCCCGAGCCGTTTCCAGGCCCAGGCCGCTGTTGGCGCCGGTGATCAGGGCCAAGCGTCCGGCCTGATCGGGAATGGAGTCGATAGTCCAGTTCATGGCAGGAGCTTATGGAAATAGGCCCCTCACCTGCGGCAAGGGTGCTCAGCCGATCAAGGCCTCGTCTGCGGAGAAATCGGGAGTAGCGGGAGTCCGCAGGGCGTAGTCGTTGGTGTAGCTGTCGGCGATGGTGGCCTCTAGGTCAAAGGCCGGCTCCCAGGCCAGTTCGCGCCGCACCCGGGTGGTGTCGGTGAGGAAGTGGGCCAGGCGCAGCGGGAAGGCCTTGCGGGCTTTTTTATCGAGAGCAGCGGGATCGAAGCTGCGGATTTCCACAGAAGCGAGCTCCTTGCCGGCCGCCCGGGCCGCTGCCTGCACCAAGCCGCAGAAGGTGACGCCCTGGCTGCCGGTGCAGTTGTAGATGCGATTGGCGGCGGCATCCACCTCGATGCAGCGAGCCATGGCGGCGGCTAGGTCTGCCACATGGCCCAGCTGGGTGATCGTGCTGCCATCACCGGGCAGGGGCACGGGCCGTCCGTGCACGATGCGATCAAAAAACCAGCTCTCTACAGGGTTGTAGTTGCCCGGCCCCACGATGTAGGTGGGCCGGAAGCTGGTGAAAGCGATGCCCTCGCTGCGCAGCCAGGCTTCCGTTTCGGCCTTGCCAGCGTGGCGGCTGGCCGGATCAATGGGGCTGTTTTCATCGAGGGGCCAAAGCTCGCTGTCGGCATAAACGCCGGCCGAGCTCACATACACAAAGCGATGGGCCGGAGGCCCGGTGCGCTCGATCACAGCGCGGGAATCCTCAAGGCTGCGGCCCGAGCTATCGACGATCACATCAAAACTGCGACCCACCAGCGGCTCCAGCCCCCCAGCAGTGCTGCGGTCGCCGATCAGGTGCTCCACCCCGGCCGGCGCTGGCTTGTTGCCACGGGTAAACAAGGTGAGGGCATGGCCTGCAGCCTGCAGCCGCTCCACCAGCGGTTTGCCCACGAAGCGGGTGCCGCCCATCACCAGGATGTTCATGCTGCTGCCACCGGGGCCGCGAAACTGGGCGCCATTCAAACCCCCGGCCAGCAGAGGCTGTTACTCCACCACCTTGATCCCCGTGTCGATCCGCTCGATCGGTGGCGCCGCCAGCGTCTGCTGCCAGAGGGACAAGATCGACCAGTAGCCCTGGGCCCTCGGCTTGGTCGCCACGCTGGAGTTCACCACGCCGCTGCGTATTTGGCCCACCAGCTCGGGCCATCGGGCTCACAGACGGAGCATCTAATTTTGGCTGCCAAGACGGCGCCGTAAACCACACTTTGGCTCTGGTTTGCCCCTTTCAGTGATGCGTCTGGCCAAGGCCTACACCGCCCAGCCCGCCACCATCACGTCGTGGCCCGCCGGCAGCCGCGGCTATCGCCACTTCTCGTTATTGGGGGAGCGGGGCCAGGGCGCGGAACGGGCCGTGGAACTCCAGGCGGTGCTGGAGCGGGGCTTTCGGTTGGTGGTGCCGCTTGGTGAGCTGCGCAACCGGCAGCTCTGGCAGCCTGGCTGGCAGCAATTGCCTCCAGCAGCCATGCAGATAATTCCCGCCATCGACCTGCTCGATGGCCACTGCGTGCGGCTGCACCAGGGCGACTACGACCAGGTAACGCGCTTCTCCGACGACCCAGTGGCCCAGGCCCTCAGCTGGCAGCAGCAGGGAGCCAGGCGGCTGCAC
This sequence comes from Cyanobium sp. WKJ7-Wakatipu, assembly GCF_024345355.1. Lineage (NCBI taxonomy): Bacteria > Bacillati > Cyanobacteriota > Cyanophyceae > Synechococcales > Prochlorococcaceae > Cyanobium > Cyanobium sp. WKJ7-Wakatipu. The sequence continues at coordinate 5,355 of NZ_JAGQAY010000021.1, read as the reverse complement.
CTGGTGGATCTAGACGGCGCCCGCAGCGGCCAACCAGTCAATGATGCGGCAGTGAAGGCGATCACCACTGCCCTCAGCATCCCCGTGCAGCTAGGGGGTGGGGTGCGCAGCGCCGAACGGGCTGAGGAGCTGCTGAGCTTCGGACTGGATCGGGTCATCCTCGGCACCGTGGCTCTTGAGCAACCCGAATTAGTCGATGAGCTGGCATCGCGCTATCCAGGCCGGATCGTGGTGGGCATTGACGCCAAAAACGGCAAGGTGGCCACCCGCGGCTGGATCGAAGAGAGCAGCACCGAAGCCACCGCCCTAGCCGAGCGCTTCTGCGCCAGCGGCATCGCCGCAATCATCAGCACCGACATCGCCACAGACGGCACCCTGGCGGGCCCCAACCTCGAAGCCCTGCGGGCCATGGCCGAAGCCAGCGCCGTGCCGGTGATCGCCTCCGGCGGCATAGGCAACCTGGAGCACCTGCTGTCGCTGTTGAGCCTGGCGCCCCTAGGGGTGGAGGGGGTGATCGTGGGCCGGGCCCTCTACGACGGACGTGTGGATCTAGCTGAAGCCCTGCAAGCCATCGACGAGGGCCGCCTGCAGGATCCGACCACTGGTGGCTCGATGATGGCCTGAACCGGCAGCCTGCCCCATTGGCAAAAGCGGATCGCTGCGACCTGCCCTATAACAGATTGAATCTGTTTTGAGGCGTGTCGCGTGAACGCCGACGCCCTTCCCCCAACCAATCCATCAACCTGCGTAGACGACGTCTACCAGCGTTGCCGCGACCTGGGCATGAGGCTCAGCCGCCAGCGCCGCATGGTGCTCGATTTGCTTTGGGTTGAGAAAAGCCATCTCAGCGCCCGCGACATCTTTGAAAAGCTCAACAACCTGGGCCGCAATATCGGGCACACGTCTGTTTATCAAAATCTCGAAGCCCTGCAGACAGCTGGGGTGATCGAGTGCCTCGACCGGGCCAGTGGCCGGCTTTACGGCTATCGCAGCGATCCCCACAGCCACCTCACCTGCTCGCAATCAGGCGCCATCCAAGACCTAGACGTCGAGCTACCGCGCGAGTTGCTCGACCAAATCGAGCGCCGTACCGGCTTCGCCATCGAGACCTACACCCTGAATCTCACCGGCCGGCGCCGCAGCTGAATCCCTGCGCCACCCAGGACTGGAGAATCCGCTCCAGCATCGGTACCTTTGACGCATGCCCTGCCCAAACCCGTGAGTTCGCAGCTGCTGCTGTTTGCCGAACCGCTGCTGCGCGATGGCCTCACCCGCCTGCTCACGGCTCAGGCGGGGCTTTACAGCGTCGCTGAGCGACCAGAACAGCTGCAAGGGCTGCCCCAACTGGTGATCTGGCAGGCCAGCAGCGGCGACCTCAAGGGCGGGCGCCTGGCCGAAGAATTGCTGCGCCTGCAGGAGCGCTGGCAGCCGGCCCCGCTGCTGCTGCTGCTGCCGCCGGCCCATGGTCTGGCCGGTGATGCCCTGCTGCAGCTGCCGGCGGCTGGAATCCTCGAGTCGCCCAACCCCCAGGAGTTGCTGGCGGCCCTCGCCACCCTGCTAACAGGCGGGCGCGTGCTGGCAGCAGCGGCAGGCAGCGCCTCCCCCCGCCCAGCAGCCAGCCCAGCAGCCAGCCCGGCCCTGGGACTGGGCCAGTGGCTGCTGATCAGCGGCCTGCAGCAGATCGACGCAGACCTCGCTGCCATCAAGCGCCTGCTGACGCCGCCGCCCACCAACCTGGTGCAGCTGCTGGTGCTGCAGGGCCGCCTGCGCGAACTCTCGGCAGCCCGCGAGCTGCTGCTGCTGCTTTGGGGGCCGCTGAGTGTGGCCTGGGGCGCGCCCGATCCCTGCCCCAGCCCGGAGCCCGTGCTGGCGATCACCCTGCAGCAGCGCAGTGCCGATGGCATCTGGCGCGCCATTCGTCAGCGGCTCGAGGCCGGCAGTGGTGCCGAGCTCAGCAACCAAAGCGGCCAGCTGCTGGCCTTGGAGGGCCTCAGCCCCGAGCGGCGGCGCGACCTGCTGCTCGCCCTGCTCAGCCAAGTAGACAGCCTGCGCCAGCGGCTGCTTGACGACCCTGCTCCCCTGCAGCAGCGCTGGGAGCAGTGGCAGCCCGAGCTACGCCAGCAGGCCATGCGCAGCCTGGTGAATTCCTACGTGCAGCTGCCCTGCGAAGGCAGCCTGCTGCCGGTGGCCGACAGCCTGCTTCGCAGCAGCGATCTGACGGGCCGCGACCCGGAGCTTCCCGAGGCCCAGCCGATGCTGGCCTCCCTGGTGCGGGCCCAGCCCCTGCTGGTGGATGGCCAGCTGCTGGCCGCCGACGAACCGCGGGCCGTGCTCTACCTCGAACTGCTACTGAGCAACTGGCTGGTGCGCAGCGCCGAACTGGTGAGTGCCGAGCTGCTTGCCAGCTGCGCCAGCTGGCCAGAGTTGCGTCGCTACCTGCTCCAGCCCGAGCTACTCGCCACCCGCAACCTGGAGCGTCTGCGCAACCAGCTCAACGCCCAACTGCGTTGGAGCAGCTGGGTGGAGCGGCCAATCAGCCTCTACGAAAGCCGCCGCCGGCTCTACTGCCTGCGCGATGGCGCCATCCGCTGCCAGGAGCTCACCGAACCCCGCGACGCTGAACTGCGCCAACTGGGCTGGCTGCAGCAACTGGTGACCCTGGCCCTGGAAAGCCGCGATGCCCTGGCGCCCCAGGTGCAGGGCCTGCTGCGAGGCCTCGGCGATCTGGTGGTGGTGCTACTCACCAGGGTGCTGGGCCGGGCCATTGGCCTGGTGGGCCGAGGTATTGCCCAGGGCATGGGCCGGGGCATCGCCAAGAGCGTGGGCCGCAGCTGACGCCCCGCCACAATGGCTTTAAACGAGCTTGCAGGCTGGCATGGGGCGAAATAAGAACGGGCAATACGGGATCGGGGCACGGGCCTCAACCCTTCAGCCCATCCTGCGACTCCTGCTCAGTTCAGCCCTGGGGCTGCTGCTGGCTGTGGGCCTGGTGGGCCTCGGTAGCCGTCCCGCCCAGGCCTCGCTCACAAGCAACAGCTACGACGGCAACATCTACGCCCTCTACGCCGGCAACGGCTCCCTGGTGCCGCCCCGCAGCAGCCTTGCTAAAGCCCTGGAAGACCACCGCACCACCGTTGTCGTCTACTACCTCGACGACGACGCAGCCAGCAAGCAATTCTCAGCGGTGGTCTCGGAGCTGCAGCGGGTGTGGCTCAACAACATCGAACTGATTCCGCTGGTTACCGATCCGCTCCAAAACCGGGCCGACACCGGCCCCAGCGATCCGGCCCACTACTGGTCGGGCCTGATCCCCCAGGTGGTGGTGTTCAACAGCGAGGGGCAGGTTGTCTTCGATGAGCAGGGAGCCGTGAGCGTCGATGCCATTAATGCCGCCGTCAGCCAGGCCACCGGCATCCCCCTACCCGAGGGGGGCACCACCAGCACCACCGAGAGCTTCAACGAGCTCAATTCCGAGGTGGTAAGCCGCTGATGGGCCGCCTTGAAAGCGACAGCATGGGCGCCATCGAGGTGCCCGAGCAGCACTACTGGGGCGCCCAGACCCAGCGCTCAATCGAATATTTCCCCTTCGGCCAGGCCATGCCCCTGGCGGTGCTGCACGCCTTCGGAGCGCTCAAGGCAGCCTGCGCCGAGGTGAATATGGCCAAGGGCAAGCTCACTCCGGAGCTGGCCGCCCTGATCGTGGCGGCTGCCGAGGAGGTGGCCTCCGGCCGCCTCGACGCTGAATTCCCGCTCAAGGTGTGGCAGACGGGCTCCGGCACCCAAACCAACATGAACGTCAACGAGGTGATCGCCAATCGGGCGATCGAAGCCACCGGTGGGGTGCTGGGCAGCAAGAGCCCGGTGCACCCCAACGACCATGTGAACCTCAGCCAATCCAGCAACGACACCTTCCCCGCGGCCCTGCATGTGGCCGTGGCGATTGAGCTGGAGCGCACCCTGCTGCCCGCCGTGGAGGCGCTGCGCGCCGCTCTGGCCGTAAAGGCCGAGGCCTTTGGCTCGATCATCAAGATCGGCCGCACCCACCTGCAGGATGCGGTGCCCTTGAGCCTGGGCCAGGAATTCAGTGGCTACGGAGCCCAACTGGATCTAGCCCTGGAAACCATCCGCGCCAGCCTGCCCCAGGTGCGCCAGCTGGCCATCGGCGGCACGGCTGTAGGCACCGGGCTGAATGCCCCCAGCGGCTTCGGCGAAGCGGTGGCGGCGCGGCTGGCCGAGCGCCTCGGTCTGCCCTTCAGCAGCGCGCCCAATAAGTTTCAGGCCCTGGCCGGCCACGAGCCCCTGGCCGCGGCCCACGGGGCCCTCACCGTGCTGGCCGGCTCACTGCTGAAGATCGCCAACGACATCCGCTGGCTTGCCAGTGGCCCCCGCTGCGGCCTGGGGGAGCTTGTGATTCCGGAAAACGAACCAGGCAGCTCGATCATGCCGGGCAAGGTGAATCCCACCCAGGCCGAGAGCCTGACCATGGTGGCCGTGCAGGTGATGGGCAACAACACGGCCGTGCAGCTGGCCGCCAGCCAGGGCAACTTCGAGCTGAACGTGTTTAAGCCGGTGATCGCCCACAACGTGCTCGAAAGCATCGAGCTGCTCGCAGGCGGCTGCACCAGCTTCCACCAGCATTGCGTCGAGGGGCTCAGGGCCAATGAAAGCCGCATCGAAACCCTGCTGGATCAGAGCCTGATGCTGGTAACGGCCCTCACCCCCGCCATCGGCTACGACCGGGCCTGCGCCATCGCCAAGCACGCCCACAACCACCAGCTCAGCCTCAAGGAGGCCGCCCTGGTGCTCGGCGAGATCAGCGCTGAAGAATTCGATCGCTGGGTGCAGCCCGAGCAGATGGTGTGAGGGGCTGAAAAACCTGCCGGTATTAAGCAAGAGCGTTCATACCTTCACGGGCCAAGCGGAGAGATAAGACGATGACCATATTTTTGAGCGACAGCGCCTTTGCTGATGCAGGCATCCCGATGGCCTTTGTTGTTCCCATCGATGAGCGGGGTGGTCTGGGCTTGATCCAGTCAGCCAATGGGGCCATGGCCTTTTTTACGGGCCGCTCGATGGAGGAGCTGACGGGGCTGGCGTTTGCAGAGCTGGTGCACCGCGACGATGTCGCCCTAGGGGAAGACCAGCTCGCCAGACTGAGCAGTGGCAAGGTGGACAGCTGCAGCTTTGAGAAACGCTTTGAGCACGCCGATGGCCATCGCACTTGGGGACTAGGAGCGTGTCGCAAGTTGCGGTGAGGCCAGGAAGCGGTGATTGAGCTCCTGTGATTGCGGAATATCCGATCGCAGCCGTGGGGACATGAACCAGGACCTCAGGCCGTTGCCAGCGATGCCCGGA
>NZ_JAGQAY010000020.1:0-41765 GCF_024345355.1 Cyanobium sp. WKJ7-Wakatipu | reverse complement strand
AGTATCCAGTACGAATCAATTTGCCGACAATATTGCATTGCTTGAGCACTTATGATCTGCTGCGACGATGCCGAAAGGCATTTTTTTATGGTGATCAGAGGCTGGCAAATCTCGTAAATTTCGAGGTGCCCATAATCAAAAAAGTTGCTGGTACTGCTATTGCTCGAAAGAATATCTTCTCCTTGGCCGCCATCAAGAAAATTTCTCCTTCCTGTTGCTGTTAATTCATCACGACCACGCCCCCCTGAGATTTTGTTGTCATTTCCTGTCGCGATAATCTGATCGTCGCCGTTCGATCCCGAAAGGGTAAGATCATTTCCCGTGACGTCAATTACATCGTCACCATTCTGTCCGTCGACGATGTCCCCGTCGACGAGCGGGGGAGTGACGCTGATGTTCGTGAATACATTTCGGCCGTTGCCAAGGTTAAAAGTGTTGGCCATGATGTTATCTCAATTGAAGAACTTTTTGGGACTGTATCTGAGGTAATTTGGATATCTGCCTGGGCGAATATCCGCTCTGCCACGCTCGTTCGCATTAATACGTGATTAATGCTATTGATTCTGGATCGGGTAAGGCGACTGCGAATCGATCGATGTGAACATAGCTTTGCCTCCCCTTCGTTCTACGCATGTCGGATGGCTTGCCAGTGCCTATCAGCAGATTTGCTGCGCTTCATCAGCGGATGTGAGGACAGCTACGGGCGATCAGTCCTTTTGTTGCCTCCTGGCGGTGGGGTCTTAGTCCTCGTGAGGGCCTATGAGTCGACATGGCGTACCTGTCGTTAGCGGACTGGATCACCCCCAATTAGTAGCCGTGCCCACTCCATCAGCTCCAATGCCTGATGTACGACTATCAGGAGATGATGGATGCCGTCATTAGGGCGATCTCACGTCGAATCATCTTGTGCGGAGAATGGCTCGCTGTTCTGAGGGCCCGGGCCCCAGCGATCAACGGGGGGGCGTTCCCCAGGCCAAGAGCGGCTGGCCTGGGGGCTTGAGGCTTAATCAAGCGGCGGCGGATGCCCTTCCCCACCTGCTCTGTTCATGCTTAGCCCTGAAAGTGGAGCCAGGCCCTGAGCTGATCGGCTTGATCGCTGCGGAGACCCCCGGCCAGCAGCTGGTCGCGCAGCGTTTAGTGGGGATGCCTGATCCTCAGCTCTCCGCCCGGCCCATGTGGCCTCCAGCAATGCCCATGGATCCAGTGCTGGGTCACGCCCCACAGGTTCTTGTTCTCAGCGTCGGCGAGGTGCTTGCCTTGGAATTTCTTGGAGGCCTCCGGCTTGCGGGATCTTGCCCCAGAATCTGCTGCCGCTTCTGTGGCCATCCCTCTACGCCCGGTATTCCTCGGCCAAGCAGAGTCCTGTTGAGAATTTTGAGCGACCAGCTGTGTGGATGTTGTACCCCAGTACTACGTGCAGAGCGACAGCACCCTGCCGGGATAGGCCCAGCGCATTTGCTTTTCCAGCACCTGTGCCATGGCGGTGAAATACCTGAGGCCCGTGCTTTGCTTCGGTGACACCAACTCCGTGACGGCCCAGATCGCTGCCTGCTTCAACTGCCACCCACGCTCCCAAGGGCGGCGGCCATTGGATTCTGGCAGTGGGCCGGTTTGCGGCGTCTTCAACGATACCTATTGGGAACTCAACAAATCGGATGGGTGCTACTTGCGAGTGGGCCGGGCACGGGCTGGATTATGAGCTAGCGGCTGGCTTGATGGGTTAGGTGCTGTACTGAAGCTCCCGCAGGCTGGTGAGCACTTCGGCGCTGTGGCCGCTGGGACGCACCGCCACCCAGGTGGAGCGCAATATGCCCGAGGGGTCGATCAGGAAGGTGTGGCGCTGAGAGAAGGGAGCGATCCAGCTGCCGTAGGCGCGGCTCACCGTGCCAGCTGGATCAGACAGCAAGGGAAATGCCAGCCCCTCGCTGCTGCAGAAATCGGCGTGGGATTCGGCATCGTCGGCACTCACCCCCACCACGGCCGCATTGGCGGCACGGAAGCTGGCCAGGTCTTTTTGAAAACCACGAGCTTCGATGGTGCAGCCGCCAGTGAAATCACGGGGATAGAAGTAGAGCACCAACCATTTGCCCTGGAAGTCGGCCAAATTCAGCCGGGTAGATACGGCTTCACCACCGGCTGCTGGCGCAATACCGGCTAGGTCGAAATCAGGGGCGGATTGGTTGAGAGAGGGCAGGGTGCCTCCCAAAGCAAAAGCCTGTCGGCTGGATGCCAACAGGCTTGAAGCACCTGCTGCTGCGGGCAGAAGGGCAACTAGGCCCTGCAAAAGTGCCCGACGCCGCATCGCAGGCTCAGATTTTGGCCAGGTTGACGCCCAACTCTTTGGCGTAAGCGCCCAGGCCCTTCTTCTGGATGGTTTTCAGAGCGCGGGTGGAGACGCGCAACTTGATGAAGCGATTGCCTTCAGCCCACCACAGACGGCGCTCTTGCAGGTTCACCTGCTGGAGCTTCTTGGTGCGCACGTGGGAGTGGGAGACGGCCATGCCGTTGTTGGCGCGCTTGCCTGTGAGCTGGCAGACCCGGGACATGACCGATTTCCGAAACGACTTGCAGGCACTAGCCCGAGTGCCAACCCTACCAAAGCGTGGATATCCCCGGTCCAGACGGCCTGGGCCTTGATCCGGTTCGGGCTCTGGGGTCCACGTCAGGGGTAGCTCGATCACCACCTCGGCCCCGCTAATGCGGTCAGTGGTGCGCACTACGCGGGTGGCTCTAAGGCTGGTGCATGTTGAGCACCGCTCAAGCAGTGCAGCCTCTACGAACCCGCCAGGCCTAGGAACACAATCGCAGCCTGGTTGAGCCGTTGCAGGTCATTGCGGGCCAACTTGCCGATTCGGGAGCCCAGCCGGCGGCGCGAGACGGTCGTGATCTTGTCAACCATCAATTGGCTCGTCGCTGCCAGGCCATTGGCGGTGCTTGGCTTCACGGGGATTCGAAACAGTGGCGCTTCGGTGGGATCACTGGTGAAGGCACAGATCGTGACGGACTCGGTGCTGTCAAAAGCATCGTGCTGAAGGATCACCGCAGGGCGCGGTTTGCCGGTCACATCGCCGCCACCGGCAACAGTCCAGATCTCGCCCCACTTCACCACCCATCCAGCTCGCTGACGCTGTCAATGAAGCCCTGATCGCTGGAGGCCATGGTGCTGGTGCCCACCGCAAGGGAGTCCTGGTGGGCGCGTTCCGCAAAGGCAGGCGTGCGTGTATCAGGAATCCAGACCTGAACTGGCCTGAGGCCTTGAAGGCGCAGCCGTTGTCGATGGGCTGCGACGCGCAGCCTGGTTGCTGAGGAGCTGGTGGCCATCGCGGCTGACGTCTTGGATGTTGTTACATGTTACGGCTGGCCCGGTGTGTCGGCCGATCACAGCCCCCGCTCCATCAGCTTGCCCATCAAATCGGCGCTGCGCTGCTGGAAGCCAGCCAGCTCATTGGGCTCCAGGCCGCCAACGGCCAGACGGGCCAGCTCGTAGACATGGCGGCCAAGATCATCGGCCAGCAGCTGGCTGGGGGAGCTGCCGCCACCGCCACCGGTTGTGATCACCGAACCGGCCGAGAGCTTGAGCAGGCCTTCCACCAGCTTGTGTTTGCGGTTCACCAGCAGCACGTGGTGATCGGGCAAGCCCGGCAGGCGCTGCTCCATCAGGGCGCCCATGTCGTTGAGGCGGCGCATCTGCTCCGGCAGCAGGATCAAGGCGGCTGGGGCGTTGTCACCCTTCAGGGCCTGCACCTGGATGGTGATCTTGTCGTTGGCCAGAGCTGCCTTGAATAAATTGCGCAGCTTTTCGGAATTGTCCTTGCCGTCTGCGTCGCTGATCTCGCTTTCTTTCTCCTGCAGCGATTCATCCAGCTCGCTGTCCACCCGCTGGAATTTGAGCTCCTCGTGGCGGTATTCGAGCCAGGGGATGAACTGGGTATCGATGAAGGTGTCGGCCAGCAGCACCTCGGCCCCCTGGCTCTTCCATAGGGCAAGGGCCCCAGCCTGGCCTGCTTCATCGGTGCAGTAGAGGATGCGCTTGTCGTTGGCGCCATCCAGGCGGGTGCGGTAGCCAGCCAGGGTGGTGTAGGCCTTGCCGCCTTCGCCGGGGATGGGGTCGGGGCTGTCGCCTTCGCGGGCGGCAGCCGTGCTGCCAAACAGCACCAGATCGGCCACCTGGTCGGCGAACTTTTCATCCTCCATGGCGCCGATCTTGATGAAGGGGGCCAGCGACTCCCAGCTTTCGGCGTAGCGCTTGGGGTCGTCGCGATGGAGCTCCTTGAGCCGGTCGCCCACCTTCTTGGCCACGAAGCCACCGATCGAACGCACGCGGCGATCGGTTTGCAGGGCGGAGCGGCTCACGTTCAATGGAATGTCGGGCGAGTCAATCACGCCGCGCAGGGGCAGCAGGTAGCGGGGCACCACCTCCTTGATCGAGTCGCTCACAAACACGTTGTTGCAGTAGAGCTTGATCTCGCCCTTCTCCCAATCGGCCCGGCCAGTGGATTTGGGGAAAAACAGGATGCCCTGCAGGTTGTACGGGTAGTCGGTGTTGAGGTGCACCCACAGCAGGGGATCGCCTTGGAAGGGATAGAGGTAGCGATAGAGCTCGATGTAGTCGTTGTCGGTGAGATCCCTGGGGCTCTTGCGCCAAGGGGCCTCGCGCTTATTGACGGTTTCGCCTTCCAGCTGCACTTCCACCGGCAGGAAGTCGCAGTAGGTGGTTATTAAGGTGCGGATACGGGCCGGCTCGATGTATTCGAGCTCCTCCTCCATCAGGTGCAGGATCACGTCGGTGCCGGGCTCGCTGCGCGCGGCCACCTCCAGGCTGAAGTTGGGGGAGCCATCACAGCTCCAGCGCACCGCCTCAGCGCCAGCACTGGCCGAGAGGGTCACCAGCTCCACCTGCTTAGCCACCATGAAGCTGGAATAGAAGCCCAGGCCGAAGTGGCCGATGATCGCGTCGTTTTCTTGCTTGTATTTCTCGAGGAAGTCTTCGGCGCTGGAAAAGGCCACCTGGTTGATGTAGCGCTTCACCTCATCGACATTCATGCCGATGCCGTTGTCGGAGATGGTGAGGGTGTTGGCCTCGCGGTCGATGCGGATCGAAATCTTGGCTTCAGGCCCTTCGCTGCAGTCGCCAGCCATCGCCGCCATGCGCCGCTTGCTGATGGCATCCACGCCATTGCTCACCAGCTCCCGCAGAAACACCTCATGGCCGCTGTAGACGGCCTTTTTGATGATCGGAAAGATGTTTTCGGTGTGGATCTGAATCTGGCCCTGTTCCAGCACCGTCATGGCAAGCGTTAGGTCGTTGGGCCAAACCTTACGGAGCTTGGGCCTTCCGGCTCAATGGCTTTGAGGGAGGGGTCTCCGAACTCTGAATTAGCTAAGTCTTAGCTTGGCTAAGTGGTTGCTTGGCTAGGCGGTGGTTTGCCTAAGCGGTGGTTTGTCTAAGTGGTTGCTTGGCTAAGTCTTGGCTAAGCTAGGTAGCGCCGCTCACAACCTGCCTGCTGCGCTAAGCCTGCCTGCTGCGCCGCTCAGCCTGCCTGCTGCAGCTCGGGCTTTTCTTCGGGAAGGATGGCCCCCTGCACGGGACACACCTGCAGGCAGATGCCGCAATCGATGCAGGTGTCGAAGTCGATCCAATAAAAGTTTGTGCCCTTGCTGTTGGCACCTTGGCCGGGGTTGATGCAAGCCACGGGGCAGGCATCAACGCAATCGGCTACGCCCTCGCAGACGTTGGTGACGATCGTGTGAGCCATCTCAGAATTTTAAGGAGCGATCCAGAGGGTACGGCCGCAGCCGCGGGCTTGGCCGAGGGCTTCTGCTTCCGCCTGGTTGGCGCAGGCCCCGCTGAGCAGTTCAGCGCAGGTGCCCATCTGGTGCAGGGCCTCCAGCTGATCGAGGGCTGCGGCCAGGTGATGGTGGTTGCCATAGGCCACCAGCACCGGCGAAGGGCTCCCTATGGCAGGTGCCACCAGCTCCCGCACCGCTCCCACATCGAAGCCAAAGCCCACTCCCGCAGCTTCGCTTGGCTCTGGGCAAAAGCGACCCACGAGGGCGTCGTAACGACCGCCGCTGGCAATCTCCACCGGCACCTCCTGGCCCTGGCAGACCAGCTTCAGCACCAGACCGTCGTAGAGGGCGAAGTGGGGCTGGAAGCTGGGGTCGAGCTGCAATTGCACCCCCAGGCGCTCTGCGGCCGGGGCCACCGCAGCCAGGGTCTCGCCGAGCTCCGCTAGCAGGGGGATGGGGCCCAGCCATTGCTCCAGTTGATAAAGCACCTTGGCGGGCTCGCCGCGTAGGCGCATCAGGTTGCCCAGGCGCTGCCGATCAGAATCCGGCAAGGCCAGTTGGGCCAGAGCCAGCGGGTCAAAGTTGGTTAGGGCGGCGCGGGCAGCGCCCTGCTGCTGCTCGGGTAGCTGGCGCAGCAGGGCGCTGAGCACCCCGTGGTGCCCCACCAGCAGCCGCGGTTGGTGATGGGCCTGCAGTCCAAGGGCTCCGGCGGCGGCGAGCAGCAGCCGCATCAGCTCCACATCGGCGGCGGCGGTTTGGTCCCCGAGCAGCTCGACGCCGCTCTGCAATTGTTCATGCAGCCGCTGGGAACCGCCCTCAGCCGTGGAGCTGCGGAAGGTGCTGCCCATGGCCCAGAGCCGCAGGGGGCGGGGCCGCTCGGCGAGGCGGGTGCTGGCGGCGCGGGCGATCGAGGCGGTCAGTTCCGGACGCAGCCCCAGGGGCTCATTACTTGCCAGCCGCACCAGCTCGCGGCCGTCGATGCCACCACCAGCCTCCAGGGTGTCGAGCCGCTCAAAACTGGGCGGCGCCACCTCCTGGTAGCCCCAGAGCCGATACACAGCTGCGAGCTGATCGGCGATGCGCCGGTTGCCCTCAACTTCACGGGGGTTGAGATCCCGAACGCCAGCGGCAGGTTGCAGGGCCATTGCGGCGTTGAAGGTGGGATGGGGTGGGCTGATCCTATGGATCGAATCAGGGGGAGTCGAGTTCGGGGGCGCCATAGCTGGCTCCGGCCAGGGGGCGGCAGGAAGCCAGGCCCTCGATCAGGGCTGGTTGCAGGGTCGCTCCACAGGCCAGGATCCGCCCTGAGTCGATCGCAAATGCCGAGCCGTCGTAGGCGCTCACCACACCGCCGGCTTGCTCCACAAGCACCGCTCCGGCGGCCAGATCCCAGGGCGATAGGCCCCGCTCCCAAATGCCATCGAGCTTGCCGGCGGCCACGAAGGCCAGATCCAGGGCCACTGAGCCGCCGCGGCGCACGCCCTGGCTGCGGTGGGTAAACCAGGCGAATTCGGCGTAGTTGTTGTCGAGTCGGCTGCGGCGGTCGTAGGCAAAGCCGGTTACCAGCAGGGCCTGCTCAAGGCTGGGGCAGGCGCTAACGGCCAACCTGCTGCCATTGCACCAGGAGCCCAGGCCGGGTGCGGCCCAGTAGAGCTGCTCCAGGCCTGGGGCAGCCAGGGCGCCGAGCAGGGGCTGCCCGCGCCAGCACAGGCCCACCGAGGTGGCAAACAGCGGATAGCTGTGGGCGTAGTTGGTGGTGCCATCTAGGGGATCGACGCACCACTCCAGCTCGCCGGGCCGGGAGCGGCGTCCGCTCTCTTCGGCCAGAACGCCAATCTGCGGTGTTTCGGCCTCGAGCAGCGCCAGCACCGCTGCTTCAGCGGCATGGTCTGCCTCGGTGACCAGATCGCCGGAGCGCCCCTTCTCACGCACCTGCTGCAGGCGGCCAAAGTGCTGGCGCAGTTGCTCGCCTCCGACCTCCGCAGCCCGGCGCGCCACCGCCGATAGGTGTTCGAGCTCGCCGCTGCTCAGGCCCGATTGCTCGTAGGCCGCGGTGCTGGCTGCTTTCATTCCTCCTCCAGGGGTAGGGCGCTGCGCACCTTGCCGCGGCCAAAGTGCCGCCCAAACTGCAGTTCGTAGACCTCGTCCTCCTCCTGGGTCACCACCTCCAAGGGGCCGGTGGCCCGGGCCACGCAAAGAAGTCCGTAGCCACGCCCGCGCAGCTCCCGCGACAGCCCCAGGGCCTCGCGCTGATCGATTTCGCCGCTGATCACGCGCACGGCACAGGCGGTGCAGCAGCCGTTGCGGCAACTAAAAGGCAGGGGATCCCCCTGCTGCTCAAAGCTGCGCAGGATGTATTCCCCTTCTGGAACCTCATGGCGAATCACCTGGCCGGTTTGGAGCCAGTGAACCGTGATCGGATGGGTGCGAGTCATGCTGCTACATTGCCATCTGGTTGCCCCATTTTGCCCCTGGAGAGGTGGCCGAGTGGTCGAAGGCGCAGCACTGGAAATGCTGTATAGGGGCAACTCTATCGAGGGTTCGAATCCCTCCCTCTCCGTTATAAAGCCGGCCTTGCGGCCGGCTTTTTCATGGCCTTCAGGGATTGAATGAATCAATCCAAGATTGGCCAAGTTGCTAAGTTGCCGCGCCTGAAAACAAGATGCGAATATATGATTTAAATGTTTGTTATAAAATTTTATTTCAAACTTTTATAGTTGTTAATCAGCCGAATCGGCCGCTCACGTAGTCCTGGGTGGCCTGCTGGCCGGGGGCATTGAAGATCCGCTCGGTGTCGTTGAACTCCACCAAGTAGCCCACCTTGCCAGTGCCACCTTCCACTGCTTCGGCATTGAAGAAGGCCGTTTGATCAGCCACACGCACGGCTTGCTGCATGTTGTGGGTCACGATGATGATCGTGTAGCTGCGCTTCAGCTCATGCATTGTTTCTTCGATCTTCAACGTGGAGATCGGATCAAGCGCTGAGCAAGGCTCGTCCATCAAGATCACCTCGGGTTCGGTGGCGATGGCGCGGGCGATGCAGAGGCGCTGCTGCTGGCCGCCTGAGAGGGCAAATCCGCTCTCCCTAAGCTTGTCCTTGCATTCGTCCCACACTGCAGCCTTGCGCAGGGAGCGCTCCACCAGCTCATCCATATCACCCTTGAAGCCGTTGATCCGGGCGCCGAAGGCGATGTTCTCGTAGATCGATTTTGGGAAGGGATTGGGCTTTTGGAAGACCATGCCAATGCGCCTGCGCACCTCCACTGGATCCACCTTGGGGTCGTAGAGATCGTGGCCGTCAAAAACAACCCTGCCCTTGAGCTTGCAGCCTGGAATCAGATCGTTCATCCGATTGAGGCCGCGCAATACGGTCGACTTACCGCAGCCTGAAGGTCCGATAAAGGCGGTCACCCGGCCGCGGGGGATATCCATGAACACATTTTTCACCGCCTCAAACTTGCCGTAGGAGATGGTGACGTTCTGCAGGGACATGCAGGCATCCCCTTTGGAGGAATCGGCGGACTGGCTGGAGTGGGAGCTGCTGGTCATTGCTCTGGAGGGAATTGGGGAAACGGAGGGGCTGGAGGTTCGGACTTCAGACTTTGGTCATCCGGGCTATCCAGCGCGCCAGCAGGTTGGCGGCCAGGATCATCATCACCAGCACAAAGGAGGCAGCCCAGGCGAGTTCGTTTTGGGCTTCATAGGGCATGATCGCGAAATTGAAGATCAACACCGACATGGTGGCGATCGGATCAAACACCCCATCAGGCCAGAATGAGGAGAAGAGAGCCGTGAAGATCAACGGAGCCGTTTCACCGGCGGCTCGGGCGATTGCCAGCACTACACCAGTGGCGATCGGAGTGAAAGCCGATGGCAGGGTGATCCGCATCACGGTCACAAATTTGGAAGCACCTACGCCGTAGGCACCCCAGCGCAGCTCCTGGGGCACCAGTTTGAGCCCCTCATAGGTGGTTTTAATCACAGTCGGCAGCATCAACACGGCCAGGGCGATACCGCCAGCCATGGCGCTGTAACTCTGGCCGAAAAACACACGGGTGGTTACAACAGTGCCGTAGACGAATACACCGGCAATGATTGAAGGCACGCCAGCCAAAACGTCATTGCCGAAACTAACGAAATTGGCAAACCAGCCGCCGCTGGAGTATTCGCTGAGGAAAATGCCGCCCCCCACTCCCACGGGGATGGCAATCAGAGAGGCGATCAGGGTTACAAGTAAGGTGCCTATAATGGCGTTACCAATACCTCCACCCTCCATCCCGATGTCGGGTGGCAGTTGGGTGAACAAGCCCACGCTGATCAGGCGGCCGCCTTGCATCAACACGTAGAACAAAACTAAAACTAGCGGTAAAACCGCAATAGCAGCAAATATGGAAGCAATGCCGGTGAACAGCAGATTGCGTAAGTTGCGCGTCAGCCAGGGGTCGTAGCGCAATGGCCGCCGGTCAAAAAGGGCGGTGTTGTCGTAAGTGATCGGAGAAGGATTGGCCATGGTGGTGATCAGTAACGCAGGCTGAGGCGACGGACGATCCACTGGGCCGCCACATTTACCGTGAATGTGAGCACCATCAGGATGAGGGCGGCATACATAAGGGCCGACACCTGGATGCCATCGGCTTCACCGAACTGATTGGCGAGCATCGAGGCGATCGTGTTACCAGGCGCCAGCAGTGAAAAGCTGAAGTTGAAGGAGTTGCCAATAATCATCGTGACCGCCATGGTTTCCCCCATGGCCCTGCCTAGGGCAAGCATCACGCCGCCAGTTATGGAAGAAATAGCTGCCGGCAAGATCACGCTGAATATGGCTCCCCAGCGGGTAGTTCCTACCCCGTAGGCTCCCTGCCGCAGTTCAATAGGCACTTGATTCAGGGCATCTCGTGAGATGGCCGTGATGATTGGTAGCACCATCACCACCAGGATCAGGATGGCCGGGGCCATGCCAGGGCCCTGGGGAGCGGTGTCAAAGAAAGGACTCCAGCCCAACAGTTCGTGCAGCCAATTGAGGACAGGCCGGATGGCCGGCCCCATCACAAAGATTGCCCAAAGTCCGAGCACCACCGATGGAATGGCGGCAAGCAGTTCCACCATCAGGCCAATCCCCTCCCGCACGGAGCTGGGGATCAGGTCTTCGGTGATGAAGATCGCCGTGCCCACACCCAGAGGGATGGCGATGGCCAGAGACAGGATCGAGGTCACCAAAGTGCCGTAGATGGCGGTGAATGCCCCGTATTGCTCGTTGACGGGATCCCAGCTGGAGATGGTTAGGAAGCTGAGGCCAAAACTGGCCATCGCCTCCCGCGCACCCTGAAACACCGTGATGAAAATGCCAAGCAGAACGATCGCGACAACTGAGGCGAGCGCCAGGGTTAGCTGGCGAAAGCCCAGGTCGAGCAACTTTTCTGAAGGTGGGCGGCGACGCAGGGTGAAGGCGTCAGCATCTAGGTTGCGATTGGGATTCGTTGGGCCTGAGCCCGCTTGGCTGGAGTCCGTCAGCATGAGTAATGGTTTTGCATCGGTCAGCGCCAAGCGGCCGATCCAAACGAAATCTACGAAGGGCTCCCCTCACCGCCGTTTAAGCAGTGATTAACGTCTGGGAGACCGTTAGTTTGGGGACCTACAGCGCGGGGCTGAGCCGCCTTTTTCATGGGTCGACGGGGTTCTAGGCGCATGCTTCTAAGTAAAGGGGTGCCATGTCCCGGATAGTTGGCATCGACCTTGGCACCACAAACTCAGTGGTGGCGGTACTGGAGGGCGGCCGTCCCCAGGTGATCGCCAGCGCTGAAGGCGGCCGTACCACCCCCTCGGTGGTGGGCTTCAGCCGCGACCAGGAGTTGCTCGTCGGCCAGCTGGCCCGGCGTCAGCTTGTGCTCAACCCCCGCAATACTTTTGCCAACCTCAAGCGTTTCGTTGGCCGTCAGTGGGACGAGCTTGAGGAAGACAGCCTGTCGGTGCCCTACAGCGTGCGGGCCAACGACCAGGGCAACGTTCGGGTGGTGTGCCCAGCAACCGAACGGGAATACGCCCCGGAAGAGCTGGTTGCCAGCGTGCTGCGCAAGCTCTGTGACGACGCCGCCACCTACCTCGGCGAGCCCGTGGAAGCGGCGGTGATCACCGTGCCGGCCTACTTCAACGACGCCCAGCGCCAGGCCACCCGCGATGCCGGCCGCCTGGCTGGGATCAGCGTTGAGCGGATCTTGAATGAGCCCACCTCGGCAGCCCTGGCCTACGGCTTTGATCGCAGCACCGTCAAGCGGGTGCTGGTGTTTGACCTGGGCGGCGGCACTTTCGATGTCTCGGTGCTGCGCATCGCCCAAGGGGTGTTTGATGTGAAGGCCACCAGCGGCGACACCCAGCTGGGCGGCAACGACTGGGACCGGCGCATCGTCGATTGGCTGGCCGATGCCTTCCTGGCGGAGCACAGCATTGATCTGCGCCGCGACCGCCAGGCCCTGCAGCGGCTCACCGAAGCAGCGGAGAAAGCCAAGATCGAGCTAAGTGGCGTCCAGAGCACGCCGATTTCCTTGCCTTTTATTGCCACCGGCCCCGACGGGCCGCTGCATATCGAAACCACCCTGGAGCGGCGGGTGTTTGAGGGCCTCTGCCCCGATCTGCTGGATCGCTTGCTGCGGCCGGTGCAACGCGCCCTGCGGGATTCGGCCTTCGCGGCCGAAGACATCGACGACGTCGTGCTGGTGGGTGGCTGCACCCGCATGCCGATGGTGCAGCAGATGGTGCGCACCCTCATTCCGCTGGAGCCTTGCCAGTCGGTGAACCCCGATGAGGTGGTGGCGATCGGTGCTGCGGTGCAGGCGGGGATCCTCACCGGTGAGCTGCGCGATCTGATGCTCAACGACGTCACGCCCCTTTCGCTTGGTCTGGAAACAATTGGCGGCGTGATGAAGGTGCTGATTCCTCGCAACACCTCGATCCCGGTGCGCAAGAGCGACCTGTTCAGCACTTCCGAAGCCAACCAAAGCTCGGTGGAGATCCACGTGCTGCAGGGGGAGCGGCAGATGGCGGTTGATAACAAGAGCCTGGGCCGTTTTCGCCTGTCTGGAATCCCGCCGGCGCCTCGGGGTGTGCCCCAGGTGCAGGTGTCCTTCGACATCGATGCCAACGGCCTGCTGCAGGTGTCGGCTACCGATCGCACCACCGGGCGCCAGCAGAGCGTCAGCATCCAGGGGGGCTCCAACCTCAGCGAGGAGGAGATCACCAAGTTGATTGAGGAGGCCGATCTCAAGGCCAGCGAGGATCGGCGCAAGCGAGCCGAGATTGATCGCCGCAACCGGGCCCAAACCCTGGTGGCCCAGGCGGAGCGCCGGCTGCGCGACGCATCCCTTGAACTGGGCCCCTACGGCGCCGAGCGCCAGCAGCGCTCCGTGGAGATGGCCCTGCGCGATGTGCAGGACCTGCTGGCTGCCGACGACCTGGTGGAGCTGGAGCTGGCCGTGAGCCAGCTGCAGGAAGCTCTGTTTGGCCTCAACCGTCGCTTGCAGAGTGAACGCAAGGCAGAGCAGGGGCCGCTGCAGGGGCTTAAGAACACCCTGGGCTCGCTCAAAGATGAGTTGTTTGCCGATGACGATTGGGATGACTGGAACCGCCCGGGCAGCGATCCCTGGGCTGCCCCCCCCAGTCGCTACGACCGGGATCCCTATCGCGAGCCCTACAAGGATCCCTACAGAGAGCCCTACAGGGAGCCCTATCGCGAACCTGAGCCGGCAGCCCGCGAGCGCCGGCCCGGCAGCGACTCAGATCCCTGGGGGGATAGTTCCTACCGGTGACCTCTAGCCCCGCCGCCCCGGCCGACTACTGGTCGGTGCTGGGCCTCGAGCCTGGCGCCGATGCCAGCAACCTCAAGCGTGCTTTCCGGGCCCAGGCCCGCCGCTGGCACCCCGATCTCAACGGCAACGACCCGCTGGCGGAGGAGCGTTTCAAGCTGGTCAACGAGGCCTATGCGGTGCTCTCAGATCCGCGCCGCCGCCAGGCCTGGGAGGCCGGTATGCCCGCCGACGGCCCGGGCCGGGAGTCTCAGGATCCCTTTGCTTCCGGTTTCCCCAACTTCGAGGCATATCTCGAGGTGCTTTTCGGTGAGCGCCGCCGTCCCCGCCGGGCTGCCGAACCCGAGTGGCAGGAACCCGACCCCGAGCCCGAACCTCCTGCGGAACCCCCCCGTCAGGCTTCTGGATCGGTAACCGCCGCACCGCCGCCACCACCACCGGTGCGGGCTTCCAGCGACCAGGAGAGCCTGGTGGAGCTCACGCCGGAGCAGGCGTTGCAGGGGGAGCGGCTGGAGCTGGAGCTTGCTGATGGCACGGCGGTGGAGGTGTGGACCCCTCCTTTTGCCGGCGATGGCTGGCGACTGCGGCTGGCGGGGGTGACCCCCGGCGGCGGTGACCACTTCCTGCAGTTGAGGGTGCGCACCGAGGAAGGCCTGCGCATCGACGGCCTGCGGGTGCTCTACCCCCTCGAACTGACCCCAGCGGAGGCGGCCCTGGGCTGCCAGGTGGTGGTACCCACCCTGCGCGGGCCGGTGAAGCTACGGGTGCCGGCCGGCTCCTCCAGCGGCCGCCTGCTGCGCCTGCGGGGGCGGGGCCAGGAGTGGGCTGAGCAGCGCGGCGACCAGCTGGTGGAGGTGCGCATCCTGGTGCCGGAGCAGCTGGGTGAGGCGGAAGCAGCCCTCTACAAGCGGCTGCAGGAGCTCGCCGACGATCCCGACGAGCAGCACCGGTGACACACTGGAGGGCCATTGCCCCATGCCGCGATCCATGCCGGTGCATGTGCTGCTGTTTGATGCTGGAACCGATCAGGAAGGCATCCATTCGTTGGAGCTAAACGGCCGCACGGTGGTGCTGCTGTTTGAAGACAGCGACGATGCGGAGCGCTACGCCGGCCTGCTCGAAGCCCAGGACTTCCCCGTGCCCACCGTGGAGCCGCTGGACCGCGAGGAGATGGAGCTTTTCTGCGGCCAGGCTGGCTATGAGGCTCGCTTTGTGCCGGCGGGCTTCCTGCCCCAGAGCGCTGAAGACCGGCTGCTGATAGCGCCGCCTGTGCGCAACATGGACGTCACCAACTGGCAGGAGCAGCGGGAGCAGCAGGAGCAGCAGCAGGCGGGCGAGAGCACCCCTGATCCCACCCTCGAAGCTTTCCGCCGTCAATTGGAGGGCTTGCTGTGAGCAACCCTCCTGTGAGCGGGCCTGATCGCGGCCACCTGCTCACGGAGCAGGCCAATCCCCTCAGCGAGCGGCTCGACCAGCTGCCCACCGACGAGCTGGTGGGCCTTTTTTGTGCCAACGAACGGGAGCCCCAGCGGGCCCTGGAAGCGGCGGCCCCGGCCCTGGCTGCCGCCGTTGATGCCATCGCTGCCCGTCTGCAGGCAGGCGGGCGACTTTTTTACCTAGGGGCGGGCACCTCCGGCCGGCTTGGGGTGCTGGATGCGGCCGAGTGCCCGCCCACTTTCTGCACGGCGCCGGATTTGGTGCAGGGCGTGCTTGCTGGCGGCGCCCCAGCCCTGCTGCGCAGCTCCGAAGGCCTGGAGGATCTGGCAGCTGCTGGCCGCAGCGACCTGGAGCAGCGCGGCTTTGGCCCGGCCGATTGTTTGGTGGGCATCGCTGCTGGCGGCACCACTCCCTACGTGCTCGGGGCCCTGGAGCACGCCCAGGCGATCGGAGCCCTGGCAATCGCCATGGCCTGCGTGCCAGCCGAGCAGGTGCCGATGCCCTGCTCCATCGATATCCGCCTGCTTACGGGCCCTGAACTGCTGGCGGGCTCCACCCGGCTCAAGGCCGGCACCGCCACCAAGATGGCCCTGAATTTGCTCTCCACCGGCGTGATGGTGCGCCTGGGCAAGGTGCACGGCAACCGCATGGTGGATGTGGCCGTCACCAACAGCAAGCTGGAGGATCGGGCCCTGCGCATCCTGCGCGACCTGGCGGGGCTGGACCGGCAGCGCGGCCGGGCACTGCTGCTGCAGAGCGGCGGTTCGGTGAAGCTGGCCCTGCTGATCGCGGCCACTGGCCTGGATGCGGCCTCAGCCGCCGCCCACCTGGCCAGCCATGGCCCCAGCCTGCGCCAGGCGCTGGCGGCCTGCGGCGCTCAGCTGAATGGCCCCCAGTAGGGAGCCGTAAATAGGTCGAGCTTGCGGCGGGTGGCGGCAGGCACGTGCTCCTTGGGGGTCATCAGGGCATGGCGCAGGGCCTGGTGGGCGCTGCTGCTGGGTCGCTGGGCCTCCACCCGCTGGGCCGCTAGCCGCACGATCTGCTGGGCCAGGCTGGCGTTGGCCTGCAGGTTGGCGATCACCATTTCCACCGTCACCGAGGCGTGTTCCTGGTGCCAGCAGTCGTAGTCGGTCACCATCGCCAGGGTGGCGTAGGCGATCTCGGCTTCCCGGGCCAGGCGCGCTTCGGTGTGATTGGTCATGCCGATCACCTGGCAGTCCCAGGAGCGGTAGAGCTGCGATTCGGCCTGGGTGGAGAAGGCGGGCCCCTCCATGCAGAGGTAGGTGCCGCCGCGGTGCAGCTTGCGGCCCTCGGGCATCAGGCTTTCGGCCACATCGGCTAGCAGGCGGCTGAGCGCCGGGCAGAAGGGCTCGGCAAAAGCCACATGGGCCACGAGCCCTTCGCCAAACAGCGTCAGCGGCCGCTGCTGGGTGCGATCGATGAATTGATCCGGCACCAGCATGTCGAGGGGCCGAACCTGCTCCTGCAGGGAGCCCACCGCCGACAGGGACAGGATCCAGCGCACGCCGAGGGAGCGCAGGGCCCAGAGGTTGGCCTGGTAGGGCACCTCGGTGGGGGTGTGGCTGTGGTGGCGGCCGTGACGGGCTAGGAACACCACCTCCAGATCGCCGATACGGCCGAGGCGCAGGGCATCGGAGGGGGCTCCGTAGGGCGTTTCGATCGTGAGCTCTTGAATGTCTTCGAGGCCCTCCATGGCGTAGAGACCGCTGCCCCCCAGGATCCCCAGGCGGGCGCTGCTGAGATCGATGCCGTTAGGGGAGTTGGGGGTGGGGCTGCTCATCGGCGGCGGGGTCTGGCGACGGGGCGTTGAAAAGGGTTGGTCCGGCTAGAGCCTGCCCCATTCTGAGCACGGCGTTTCAGCCGGTTCACCCGTGCCACCCCATAAAGTCGGCCTTTATTCCCTGCCGCCGTGACCAAAGCCTTGATGGAGACCGACGCCGGCACCATCGAACTCGAACTGTTCGAGGCCGATGCACCCAACACCGTGGCCAACTTCACCAAGCTCGCCAAAGAGGGCTACTACGACGGACTGGCCTTCCACCGCGTGATTCCCGGCTTCATGGCCCAGGGCGGTTGCCCCAACAGCCGTGAAGGCGCCCGTGGCACCGCCGGCACCGGCGGCCCCGGCTACCAGATCGACTGCGAGATCAACAGCCAGAAGCACCAGGCGGGCACCCTGGCCATGGCCCATGCCGGCAAGAACACAGGCGGCTCGCAGTTTTATATCTGTCACGGAGCCCAGCCCCACCTTGATGGAGTGCACACCGTGTTTGGCCTCACCGGCAACATGGACGTGGTTACGGCCCTTAAAAACGGCAGCCGCATCAACAAGGTGACAGTTCAGGACTGATTCAGCGCCAGACCAGGAAGGCACCGGGCTGAAGTATCAGGTCGGTGCCCAGATCTGCAAGGGGCCGCTGCTCTGACTCCAGATCAGCGCTGGGATGGCTGCTGCGTTGACCATCAGGGGCTAGTAGCAGGCTCAGCCGTTCGGTTTGGGGCCAGTCGCCCATCAGCACCAGCGCCGCAGCAACTGCCCCCACTCCACTGCTGGCATGGTCGAGGCAGCCCAGCAGCACCGCAAGATGGGGCTGGTCGAGCAGGGCCAGCAACCTTGGATGCTCCTCTCGCTCCACCTGCAGCCCCTGCTTCAGGGCCCAGCGTTGCAGCTGCTCAAGCTGGCCATTCGCCAAGGCCTGGCCGTGCCAGGCCAGCACTGCCGTGGGTCCGCCGATCGGGCAGGAGGGACCATCACCCATCAGATGGCCAAGTTTGATGCGCTTGGTTTGCAGGTAAGCGGCGTTGTGGCTGCCGGCATCCATCACCAGCGGCACGCGGTCTTCGACCTGCAGGCCATAACCACCAAGGCCTGCGATCTTGCGCGGATTGTTGGTGATCAGGCGTAGCCGGTGCACGCCCAGGTCGCTGAGGATTTGAGCTCCAACTCCGTAGTTGCGCAGGTCGGCAGCGAAGCCAAGGCGTTCGTTGGCTTCCACCGTGTCTAGGCCGGTGTCCTGCAGGGAGTAGGCCTTGAGCTTGTTGATCAGGCCAATGCCCCGGCCCTCCTGGCGCAGATACACCACCACCCCAACGCCGGCGGCTTCGATCATGCGCAGGGCAGCCTCCAGCTGGGGCCGGCAGTCGCAGCGCAGCGAGCCAAAGGCATCGCCGGTGAGGCACTCGCTGTGCACCCGCACCAGCACCGGCTCCTTAGCCAGCTGCGGTTGGCCCTTGATGATGGCAACGTGCTCGCTGCCATCGAGTTCGTTGCGGTAGCCAATGGCGCGGAAGTCGCCGAAGGCGCTTGGCATGGCCGCTTCCGCCTGGCGCTGCACGAAGCGCTCGGTGTCGAGGCGGTAGCTGATCAGTTCGGCAATGCTGATCAGGCGTAATCCGTGGCGTTTGGCGTAGGCAGCCAGCTGGGGTAGCCGGGCCATGGAGCCGTCGCTGTTTTGAATTTCGCAGATCACCCCGGCGGGATAGAGGCCAGAAAGCCTGGCCAGATCAACGGCGGCCTCGGTGTGCCCAGCGCGCTTCAGTACGCCACCTTGCTTAGCCCGCAACGGGAAGATGTGGCCTGGCCGGCGCAGGTCGGCTGGACGGGTGTGGGGGTGGATCGCCACCTGGATGGTGCGGGCGCGATCGTCGGCGGAGATTCCAGTGCTGACACCGTTTTCAGGGCCCGCATCGACACTCACCGTGAAGGCGGTCTGGTTGCTGTCGGTGTTGCGATCCACCATCAGTGGCAGATCCAGGGCATCGAGCCGTTCACCCTCCATGGCCAGGCAGATCAGGCCCCGGGCCTCGGTGGCCATGAAGTTGATCTGCTCGGGCGTTGCAAACTGCGCGGCGCAGATCAGGTCGCCTTCATTTTCCCGATTTTCATCGTCAACCACCACGATTGATTCGCCGTTGCGGATCGCGGCGAGACCATCGGCAACTGAGTCAAAAGCGATGCGCTCTTCCCCGTTCAAAGCGACCTCCGGGCTGGAACCGGATGGCAGGGGCGTGGAACTCGAGTCGCGCAGGAGGGTCAACGGAGTGCGGGCGGGGTCTAGGCCCTGGCGCAATCATCCTTTATAAAGCCCCTTCGTCCTGCCCCCGGGCCTTGCCATGGCCAACAAGCGTGTTGCGGTAATCGGCGCCAGTGGCTACGGCGGCCTGCAGACCCTGCGCCTGCTCCACCAGCACCCTGCCCTGGATATCAGCTTCTTGGGCGGCGAGCGCAGCAGCGGTAAGCGCTGGAGTGAGCTGGTGCCCTTTTTGCCCCTGGCCGGCGACCCGGTGGTGCAAACCCCAGACCCCGATGCCATCGCAGCGGCGGCTGATTTCGCGGTGCTCAGCCTGCCCAACGGCCTGGCGGCCCAGCTGGTGCCGCCCCTGCTGCAGCGTGGTGTGCGGGTGGTTGATCTTTCCGCCGACTACCGCTTCAGCAGCCTCGGCCGCTGGCAGGAGGTGTATGCCAGCGAGGCCCGGGAGGTGCCCCGCAGCGATGACGACCTCTGCGCTGAGGCCGTCTATGGCCTGCCCGAATGGGAGGCGGATGCGATTCGTACCGCCCGTTTAATAGCGGCTCCTGGTTGTTTCCCCACGGCCTCACTGCTGGGGCTGCTGCCGTTCTTGAACCAGGGGCTGATCGACACCACCGGCATTGTTATCGATGCCAAAACCGGCACCTCCGGTGGTGGTCGGGCTGCCAAGGAACACCTGCTGCTGGCGGAATGCTCCGAGGCGGTTGCTCCCTACGGGGTGGTGGGCCACCGCCACACCAGTGAGATTGAGCAGCTGGCCAGCCGGGTGGCGGGCCATGAGATCCAGCTGCAGTTCACCCCGCACCTGATGCCGATGGTGCGGGGCCTGCTGGCCACCGTCTACTGCCGTCTGCGCGACCCAGGCCTCACAGCTGAAGACTGCGTCACCCTGCTGGCTTCCGCCTACCGCCAGGCTCCCTGCGTTGAGGTGCTGCCGGTGGGCACCTACCCCTCCACCAAATGGGTGCGCCAGACCAACCGGGCCCTGCTCTCGGTGCAGGTGGATCGCCGCACCGGTCAGCTGATCGTGATGGCTGCCATCGACAACCTGGTCAAGGGCCAGGCCGGCCAGGGGGTGCAATGTCTCAACCTGATGGCCGGGCTTGAGCCCACCGCCGGCCTGCCGTTGCTGCCCTTCTATCCCTGACGCAATAGGTCCACTACCAGAGATACCGCCAGGGGCAGGATGCGGTGCTCCTGGCTCTGGATGCGGGCGCTGAGGCTGGCGAGGTCGTCCGCTGCTAACACCGGCACCGCCGCCTGCATCAGGATGCGCCCTGCATCAACCTCCTCGCACACCAGGTGGGCAGTGCAGCCGGCCAGGGTGACTCCCGCCGCCAGGGCCTGGCCCACCGCATCAAGGCCGCGGAAGCTGGGCAGCAGCGAGGGATGAATGTTGATCAGACGCTCGGGGAAGGCGCCGATCAGGGTGCTCGTGACGACGCGCATCCAGCCCGCCATCACCACCACATCAACGCCTGCTGCCTGAAAAGCCGCCACCAGGGCCTGGTCGAGGGCCTCGCGGCTGGCCACGCTGCGGTGGTCATGCACTTGGCAAGGTATGGCGAGGCGCTCGGCCCGTTGCTGGGCGCCGCAGCCAGGATTGTTTACCACCAGCAGGGCCACCTCTGCCTGGAGCCGGCCGTCTGTGCAGGCTTGCACCAGGGCTTCAAAGTTGCTGCCGGCTCCCGAAGCCAGCACCCCCAGCCGCAGGATTGGCTGGGCTCTGGCCCAATCCGGTTGCAATTCCGGTGGCAATGGCCACTGGACGCAGGTCTCTTGATCGCTAGGGTCTGAAAAAGCGGGCATTGCGCCGTGTCCCACCTCACCATCCTGCCCACAGTGCTACGCGATGCCGAGGGGCTCGCCGCCAGTTTGGTGGCCCTTGGCCACACCCCCATCTATGGCGGGGTGCTTAAGGGCTTTGCCACCGAGCGCCAGCCCGTTCTTTTGCAAGTTGTTTTGCCGGGTGGTGAACGGCTGGGCTGGCAGCGCCACCGCGACGGCTCCCTTGCCCTGGTCGGCGACCTGCAGCGCCTTAGCCGCTCCCAGAGCCTGCAGCGCCTGCTTGGCGCCATCACCCGCCGCTACGCCGCCGAGCTCGCCCTGAGCCAGGCCGCCAGCGCCTTTCCTGGGGCCCAGGTGAGCTTGGCGTCCTGACGCCGTGCCCGAGCTGCATCTCGACCTCACCGCCTGCCACCAGCACCTGGTGCGGGTTCGCCTGCTTCACACTCCCCGTCACCTGAGCCTGCGCCTGGCCCTGCCGGCCTGGACTCCCGGCTCCTACCTGATCCGCGACTATGTGCGGCAGCTTGAGTGTCTGGAAATCACTCAGGCTGGACACCAGCTGGAGCCGCGCCGCACCAGCCCGAGCAGTTGGCAGCTAGAGCTTCCCAGCCTCGAACCAGTTGAAATCAGCTACGCGGTGCTGGCCGCCGAGCTCACGGTGCGCACCTGCCATCTCGATGGCGACCACGGCTTTCTGGCCTTAGCTGCCGTGGTTCTGGAGCTGGAGGGGGAGCGTTGGTCGCCCCACCGGCTGCAGCTCAACCTTCCGCCCAGCTGGGATGCCTTCGTGCCCCTGCCAGAGCTGCCGGGGCCGGCTATGGGCTGGCTTGCCGCCGATTTCGATCAACTTATCGATACGCCGATTGAGGTTGGTCCCCATCGCTCCCATCACTTCAACGTCGCCGGTGTGCCGCATCGCTGGGTGAGTTGGGGCCGCGATCTGCAAGGCGCCGATCTGCTCGACAGTGATCCCCAGCTGCTCAGCGATCTCGAAAAGGTTTGCCTGGCCTGCTGCCGGTTGATGGGCGTGGAGCGACCTGCGGCCGACCACTACCTGTTTGTGCTGCACCTCACCGAAAGCGGTTATGGCGGCCTGGAGCACGATTCCAGCACCGTGTTGCAGTTTGGCCGTCTGGCCCTGGCTAAGCCTGGTGGCCGCCGCAAGTTGCTGCAGCTAGCAGCCCATGAATACCTGCACCAGTGGAACGTGCGCCGGCTGCGGCCCGCCGAGCTGAGCCCTTATCGCTACGACCAGGCGGTGGTGGTGCCCACCCTCTGGTTTGCCGAGGGAATCACCAGCTATGTGGATCAGCTTTTGCCCCACTGCGCTGGCTGCAGCAGCGAGGCGGAGCTGCTCGAGGATCTGGGCGCGGATCTGAGCCGCTACCTGCTCAGTGCTGGGCGGCGGTTGCAGAGCCTGCGTGCCAGCGGTGAGGAGGCCTGGGTAAAGCTCTACCGCCCCGATGCCTACTCCCCCAACAGCCAGGTGAGCTACTACCTCAAGGGTGCGGTGCTGGCCCTGGTGCTCGACCTGCACCTACGCCGTGCCGGTAGCGGTCTGCCCGTGGTGCTGCGGCAGCTTTGGGCCAGCCATGGCGCCGTGGGCCGGGGCTACCAGGAGGCAGACCTGATTGCTGCCTTTGCCAGCCAGGCGCCCGATTTAGCTGAGCTGTTGCCCCGCTGGCTCAGCTCCTGTGAGGATCCGCCCCTGTTTGGCTATCTGGCCGATATGGGCTTGCGGCTTGAACCCCGGCTGGCTGCCAGCCAGGAGCTGGGCTGCCGCTTGGAGCCAGGCAGTGGCGGGTTGGTGGTGCAGCGGGTGGGCCGCGATGGACCGGCCCAACGGGCGGGGCTGGTAGTGGGCGATGAATGGATTGCCCTCGATGGCATGCGCCTGCGCACCATTGACGATTTGATGGTGCATCTGCGGCCGGAGGCTCCCCTGATTCCCCACCAGTTGCTGTTCTGCCGGGACGGTTTGGTGCGCAGCACCGTGCTGCTGCCAACGGCACCAGCCGTGGAGAGCTGGCAGCTCCAGCTCGCTGCCAGCCCTCCTGATCTGGGCACTCCTGATCTGGGAACCGCTGAAGTTTGTGCTGAGCGCCGACGCCGTTGGCTTGGTCTTGAGGCTGCATGAATTCCAGCCCCCAGCCCCTCTGGATTGCCATAGGCGCCGGCGCCATGCTCGCCCTGGGCGGGCTTGGCTGGCTGGCCCGGGATCTCTCAGCCCAACCGAATGGCGGCCAGAAGCGCCCCAGCCTGCTTGAGCTGCTTGAAGAGGTGCGCCAAGCTCCGGCAGCACCTGAGCCGGGCCGCCGGGCGGCACCGGGGCCGCCCACCCACTCGGCTTGGCAATCCCCCCTGCGGGCGAGTTGCGCTCCCGGCGATCCAGCCCAGCGTTTAAGACTGCAGCAATTGGCAGAAAGGGTCCAAACCTCACCGGCGCGGGTGCAGATCCACCCCACCAATTTTGGCGAGCGCTTCAATCGTGATGCCTACGGCAATCCGGTGGATCCCACACCCCAGCTGGTGGTGCTGCACGAAACGGTTTACGGCATTGGTTCAGCCATCAACACCTTCGTGACGCCCCATCCCCGCGATGAAGATCAGGTGAGTTACCACACCTTGATTGGTGGCGATGGCTCGGTGGTGCAGGTGCTCGATCCTTCCAAACGGGCCTTCGGGGCTGGCAATTCGGCCTTCAACGGCCGCTGGGTAGTAACGAACGCCAAGGTGGGTGGCTCGATCAATAACTTCGCCCTGCACATCAGCTTGGAAACGCCCCTCGATGGCGAGAACGACGGACCAGCCCATAGCGGTTACACCTCAGCCCAATACGACGCCCTAGCGGCCCTGCTAGCCGGCTGGATGCAGCGTTTCCCCATCCCGGCCTCCCACATCACCACCCACCGGGCGGTGGACCTGGGCGGCGAGCGAGCTGATCCCCGCAGCTTCCGTTGGTCGGAGTTGCAAACCCGAATGCAAAACCTCGGCCTGCTCTGCAAGTCTTGATTAGATCAGTAAACTATTGATTAAATAATTAAACTTCTGATTGAATTATTAAAGTGTTAATTGACTAATTAAATATTTGACTCATTAAATATTTGATTAGATCAGTGGTGCTGGGACCTGTTTGCGGGTGGCATACAGCAGGGCATGGAGTTCGGGATCCTGCATGGTGCGCAGGATGCGGCGGGGGTAGTCGAGCTTGCCGTTGTGGAGGTAAGCCAGGGTGGCTAGGGCCTTGGCGTCACGGGGGTTGCCGCTGGCCTGCAGGGGGCGCTGGGGCAGCT
The DNA here is from genome assembly GCF_024345355.1 of Cyanobium sp. WKJ7-Wakatipu. Classification (NCBI taxonomy): domain Bacteria; kingdom Bacillati; phylum Cyanobacteriota; class Cyanophyceae; order Synechococcales; family Prochlorococcaceae; genus Cyanobium; species Cyanobium sp. WKJ7-Wakatipu. The sequence goes on along the minus strand of NZ_JAGQAY010000020.1, from coordinate 17,609 downwards.
CGAGGGCGCGGCTGAGGCGGGCGAATTTGCCCACCAGCAACACCACGTTGCGTTCGGGATCGAGCAGCTGGTTGCGGGCCTCGGTGATTTCGGCTTCGGAGGCATTGGGCGGCAGCAGGCCCTGGTGCACCATTTCGCCGAGGCCTAGCTGGGCGGGGCCATGGGTGCTGAATAAGCCGGAATGGGCTGCCAGGGGCAGATCTTCACCCGGTTTGGCGTGCCGCATTTCGTCAAATAACACCGCCGCCACCAACACGGGATTGATCCTCTGGCGCTGGGATTCGGCCAGGATCAGGGGACGAAGCTCTACCAGTCGCCCCAGGGTGTGGCTGCGCAGCGGCTCTAATTGGTCGATGCCACTGGTGAATAACTGGGCCAGGCGGGGCTGGGGGCCGTGGACACCAAATCGGCGCTGCAGCTCCTTGAGTTCGCCTGGCGAAAATTGCAGCGGATCTGCAAATTGCCCCGAGCCAGCAGCGGAGCTGATGCTGCCGCTGAGACCGGGATCCAAAAGCAGGGGGGGCGTTTTTGGACCGTTAAGGAGCGGGATGCTTGCAACAGCCAGCAAGGCTGCTGTAAGGCCGGTGAAACGCCGAACCCCTCCCAGCCGCTTGCCTAGGGCAAGCCAGCGCGGGTAGCTGGTGGGGTTAAGCACAAACACTCATTAGTTGTGGCTTGATATTACAGAATTTCTCTGGGTAAGTCCTCTGGCTACGGAACGGTCTTCCGTCCGGCCCTCGGGCTTGGGCTGGGGCTGGTGCTGGGGCGCGGTCAGATCTAAGTTCTGGCAACGAGAGCGGCTTGAGCCGCAAGCCCATGCTTGCCAACTTTGATGGCTCCAATGCCGAGATCCAATGGCAACGCTTCTGCGACTTGCTTTGGTATGAAAAGGATCTTGGTATCTGGCTCGATGTGAGTCGCATGGCGATCGGCCAGGCCGATCTCGATGCCTTGGCTCCCCGATTCGAGCTGGCCTTTGCGGCGATGGCGGCCCTGGAGGGTGGTGCGATCGCCAATCCGGATGAACAGCGCCAGGTTGGCCACTACTGGCTGCGCACCCCAGAGCTGGCACCAGACGCCGCCACCACCGCGCACATCAACGCCGAGGTGGAGCGCATCGAGACCTTTGGCCGCGAGGTGCTCGACGGCAGCCTCTGTGCTGCCAATGGCCAGCGGTTCACCGACGTTCTTTGGATCGGTATTGGCGGTTCCGGCCTCGGCCCGCTGCTGATGGTGCGCGCCCTGCAGGAAGAGGGTCAGGGTCTCCCCTTCCACTTCTTCGACAACGTTGACCCCGCCGGCATGAGCCGCACCCTGGCGGGCCTGGACGGCCGCCTAGCCACCACTTTGGTTGTGGTGGTGAGCAAGTCGGGCGGCACCCCTGAGCCCCATATCGGCATGGAGCAAGCCCAGGCTCGGCTCGAGGCCCGGGGCGGGCAGTGGGCTGCCCAGGCTGTGGCGGTAACCATGCTCGACAGCAAGCTCGACCAGGTGGCCGTGGCCGGTCAGTGGTTGCGCCGCTTTGACATGTTCGATTGGGTGGGTGGCCGCACCAGCATCACCAGTGCGGTTGGCCTGCTGCCGGCGGCCCTGGTGGGTGCCGATCTGCGCGGCTTTCTGGCCGGCGCCGCCCGAATGGACGCCCTGACCCGGGTGTCAGATCTGCTCCGTAACCCGGCTGCCCTGATGGCTGCCGCGTGGTTTGTGGCTGGCCATGGCCAGGGCAAGCGCGACATGGTTGTGCTCCCCTATCGCGATCGGCTGGAGGTGTTCAGCCGTTATCTCCAGCAGTTGGTGATGGAGAGCCTTGGTAAGAAGCACGACCGCGGCGGCGAGGTGGTGCACCAGGGCATCGCCGTTTACGGCAACAAAGGCTCTACCGACCAGCACGCCTATGTGCAGCAGCTGCGCGATGGCATCGACAACTTCTTTGTGACCTTCATCGAGGCCTTGGAAGAGCCCAGCGATATCCCGCCCATCGGTGATGAGATCCCTGGCGACTTCCTCGATGGCTTCCTGCAAGGCACCCGTTCGGCCCTGATGGAAGGGGGCCGCCAGAGCCTCTCGATCACTCTGCGCCGCTTTGATGCCACAGCCCTCGGTGCCCTGATCGCCCTGTTTGAGCGCGCCGTAGGTCTCTACGCCGAACTGGTAAACGTCAACGCCTACGACCAGCCGGGGGTGGAGGCCGGTAAAAAGGCAGCAGCCCTGATCCTGGCCCTGCAAGAGCGGCTCGAAGCCCTGCTCAGTGATGGCCAGGAGCGCAGTTTGCAGGAGTTGCAGCAGGCCTTGGGCACGGACAGCCCAGAGAGCCTGTTCTGGATCCTGCGCCACCTCTGCGCTAATCCCCGCGGCTATCAGGTGACTGGTGACTGGGGTGCTCCGGCGGCGATGAAGTTCGCCAAGGTCTGATCAGGGAAATCCCCATGCCAGAGCCCGTTGCGGCGAGCCCTGCCTCTCCCGGGCAGGTGCTGCGCGAGGTTTTTGGCTACGGCGCTTTTCGCGGGCCCCAGCAGGAGATTGTTGAGCATGTGGTGGCTGGTGGCTCCGCCCTGGTGCTGATGCCCACCGGTGGGGGCAAATCGCTTTGCTACCAAATCCCGGCCCTGTGCAGAGCGGGAACGGCGGTGGTGATTTCGCCCCTGATCGCCCTGATGCAAGACCAGGTTGAGGGGCTGCGTCAGGCGGGGGTGCGAGCTGCGGCGCTGCATTCGGGCTGTAGCCCTGAGGAAACCGCCAACACCTGGCGCCTGCTGCGGGCGGGCCAACTGGATTTGGTCTATTTGTCTCCCGAGCGCTTGCTGGCGGGGGACACCCTCGAACGGCTGGCGGCCTTGCCCCTGGCTCTATTCGCTATTGATGAGGCCCACTGCGTTTCCCAGTGGGGGCATGACTTTCGCCCGGAATACCTGCAGCTTTCGGTGCTGGCCCAGCGATTTCCCGCCGTGCCGCGGCTGGCACTCACCGCTACGGCCGATCCCCGCACCCGAGACGAGATCCGGGCCCGGCTGCAGCTGGAGCAGGGGCGAGTGTTTCTGGCCAGCTTTGATCGCCCCAACATCCGCTATTTGCTGCGCGATAAGGACGACGTTCGCAGCCAATTGCTTGAGCTGCTCGCAGATCACCGCGGCGCTTCAGGAATTGTGTATGCCCGCTCCCGCAACCGGGTGGATGGCTTCTGCCGCGACCTGCAGGCGGCGGGATATGACGCCGTTGCCTATCACGCCGGATTGGATGGGGCGGTGCGCAGCGCCGCGCTGGAGCGCTTCCGCCGCGATAGCGGCGTGGTGGTGGTTGCCACGATCGCTTTTGGCATGGGCATCGACAAGCCGGATGTGCGCTTTGTGGCCCACGTGGACCTGCCCAAAAGCCTGGAGGCTTACTACTAGGAAACCGGCCGCGCCGGCCGGGATGGTCTGCCGGCCCTGGCCTGGATGGTGCATGGCGGCGGCGATGTGCCCCAGCTGCGCCGCTTCATCGACGACTCCGACGCGGAGCAGCAGCAAAAAAGGGTTGAGCACGGCAAACTCGATGCCCTGATTGGCTTCACCGAGGCGAGCGGCTGCCGCCGTCAGGTGTTGCTCAGCCACTTCGGCGAGACCCTGCCCGAGCCCTGTGGCAATTGCGATCTCTGCTTAGAGCCAGATACGGCCGTCGATGCCACCGAGTCGGTGCGCAAGGCCCTATCGGCTGTGTACCGCACGGGCAGCCGCTTTGGTGCCGCCCATTTGGTGGATGTGCTGCTGGGGGCAGATACGGCCCGAATTCGCGAGCTCGGCCACCAGCAGCTGGGTGTGTACGGCATTGGCAAGGAGCTTGATCGCGGCCAGTGGCGCAGCCTGTTTCGCCAGCTGGTGGCCCAGGGGTTGCTGCAGGCCGACTCCGCGCGCTACGGGGCTCTGGGATTCGGCGAGGACGGGCGGCTCAAGCCGTTGCTGCGGGGTGAGACCCAGCTACTGCTGCGGCTGCCGCCAGCGAAGCGAGAGCGCCGCCGCCAGCCTGGGGTGAGCCCGGCTCCTGCTGCGGCAGAGCTGAACCCTGATGAGGCGCCCGTGTTGCAGGCGCTGAAGGATTGGCGCCGCGAGCAGGCGCGCCAGCAGGGCGTGCCGCCCTACGTGGTGTTTCACGACCGCACCCTGGTGGAGGTGGTGGCCCGCCGGCCCCGCTCCCTGGAGCAGCTGGCTGGGATCGGCGGTGTGGGCCAGGCCAAGCTCGATCGCTATGGCGCGGCATTGCTTGCGAGCTTGGATGCTGCCCTTTTGCATCAGGGGACACAAACGCCAGCTTCATGAGGCGTTACATTGAGTTCACGTTTCCTTAAGGATTCTTTCCATGGCTGACTCCACAACTCGCTTTGGCTTCGTTGCCTTCGCCGAAACCTGGAATGGCCGCCTGGCCATGCTCGGTTTCGTGATCGGTTTGGGCACCGAGTTGCTTACTGGCCAGGGCATCCTGAGCCAGATCGGTCTGGGCTGAGTTTCGATCGGGCCTGATCAGCTGGCTTCAAAGCCACTGCATGCCCGGGGTTTCCAGCATTTCTTGGCTGGGCCAGGCACCAAGACCTGCAAAGGCTGCCCCTAGGGCAGCCCATACTCCTTTGCCGCTGGACAACTCCTGTTCAGCGGCCCATTCGGCCTCTGCCACCTCAGATTCGCTCAGGCCAAGAGCTTCCACCAGCCGTCTGTAGAGCACTTTCTCTGCCGGGTTGATTGACGAACTGTCCTGAGGACGTTGGCCCACCTTGGCCATCATGTAGCTGAGCTTAAGGGCCAGAGCCCGGTCTTCCTCGCTAGTGAGCCTGGGAATTACTTCGTCCAGCACGGACGAGTCGACGGTCCAGGCAGCTAGCTGAAGCGCCGCTTCCTGGTTTGCCCCCGAGCCATCTCCACAGGGGAAGTACTTGGCCACGAGTTTCTCGAGCAGCCGCTTTTCGTCTGCGGAAACATCGCCATCGGCCCAGGCCACGCAGCAAACCACCCTGAGCAGGTCAAGCTGACGATCTCGCTGCGAAAGGCTGGGCCCGGTTTCAAGGGTCATGGCGCAGGAGATGACTTTTCGCCATTTTGATCAGCCCTTGGCTTGTTTCAGCGGAAATCCCCCCCAGAAGGGGGCATACAAGGGCAGCAATCCAGATGATGATGAATTGAACACAGAACCGAGGTGGGCCATGGTCCACACCACCCAAGGTTTGACAACCAGCTGCCTGGGACGCACCTGCCTCAAATGGCAGCCCGATGGGGAGCTCACCGCCCTTGATCTGCAGCTAGTGCTCGAGCGGCTGGCCCAGGTCGATCAAGATGTGGTCGCAATCCTGGATCGCACTGTCGACTAGACCCCATGTCCCTCGATCAGCTGAAGGCCTTCCTGGGCAAGGTTCAGGATGACCAATCGCTTCGGCAAGCCGTGCAAGCCGCTGCTACTGCTGATGACGTGGCCAAGATCGGGGCAGGCTTGGGCTTTGAATTTTCTGGCGACGAGCTGCTGCGGCTTTCAGGCAAAAAAGTAGGTCGCGTAACGGTTATCAAGCAGGACCTGCCCGGGGAATACAACTAGCTGCCGTGCCGCGGGCTTGGTTCGCGGCTAGACCACCTTTAGTGAACGCAGCAGCAACACCATGGCCAAGCGGACGGAACTGATCACGGCGATTGGCTTAGGGCTCGTCGCAGCAGCTGCGGGCAGCTTCACCGCTCTGGCCCGCCCCATGGGCGGCGGTGGCTTTGGCGGGCCGGGCTCCGGTGCGGGGGTGCGTCCAGGAGCTGGCTGGGGTGCTCCTGGCGCCGGAACGAGACCGGGCGTTGGTGTGGGAGCACCCGGGATTGGGGCGCCCGGAGCGGGAGCTCGTCCTGGTGTGGGCTGGGGTGCCCCTGGCGCTGGTTTCACCCGCGCCCCAGGGGCCTCTGCCTGGAATCCGGCCTGGGGCCGCCAAGGGGGGTACTGGTCGTCGCGCACCTGGAGCACCGGCTGGTATCGGCCCTATCCAGCGGCCTGGCCCTGGTGGCGAGCCAGTTCAGTGGCCTGGGGAGTGGGCAGCTTGGCCACGGCTGCTGCGATCACCAGTGCTGTTAACGCAGCTACGTATCAGCAGTCGACCGTGATCGTGGTGCCCCAAACCAGCCTGCAGCTCGACTACGGCTCGGTTCAAGCGCTGCCACCTAATCAAGTTCAGTTTGCCTACGGCGTTGCCGGTATGCCCCTGATGACAGCCACCAGCGATTGCAAGCAGGGGCTGATCAATGGCATGGCACCGACCACGGCCGACCAGGCCCAGGTGCTCAATGCCAGCTGCCACATCGCCTACGGCTCCAACTGAGCGGGGTGGCCCCATCCCTTTTGCGGATTCGGGCCCTGGAGAAGGGCGATCTCGCCGATGTCACCGCCTGGGCCCGCCCTGAACACTTCGCGCCGGGCCAGGGAGACGTAGCCATCTACCGCCATACGGACCGCCAGGGGCTCTGGGTTGGTTGCCTCAACGGTCGTCCGATCGGCTGTATTGCCGGGGTCCGTTACAACGCCGAATACGGCTTCATCGGCATGTTTTTGGTGCAACCAGAGCACCGGGGGCAGGGATTTGGCCGTGAGCTTTGGCAGCGGGCCATGCAGCATCTGGAGGGCCTTACTTGCATCGGCATTGAGGCCGCTCCCGATCGCATCGGTGACTACGCCAGTTGGGGCTTTGCGCCGGCGTCGCCAACCCAGCGCTGGCAGCGGATCAGTGATGGCAACCTCCCGCCCGCCGCTACTCCAGAGGGCCTGAGCCTGCTTGAGGGAAGTGCCATACCCGACAGGGCCGTGCAGGCCTATGACGCCCAGCGGGAGCTCAGCCCCCGGCCCCACTTCCTCGCCGACTGGCTGCACCATCCGGCCGGCACGGTGCTGGCCCTGATCGGCCCGGATGGCTCCTGCCATGGGTTTGGCCGGATCCGGCCTTGCCTGCTGCATCGAGGCGAGGGTTGGCGGATCGGGCCCCTGCTGGCCGACACGCCTGCCCTGGCGGCCCAGCTTCTCAACGCCCTGATGGCCCGCCATGCCGGCGTGGTGTTAATCGATGCCCCTGCCGCCAATCCGGAGGCAGGGCCGCTGCTGCTGCAGTTGGGTTTTGCGGTGGTCGCCGAGACGGTGAGGATGAATCGGGGCAGCCTGCCGCCGGTTCCCCTGGGCGATGTCTACGGGTTGGCCTGCCTGGAGCTGGGCTGAGCGCGGCGGGCGGCGAGGCCAGCCTCCGTTGCAGTAACAACAGCCAGCAGCAGCAGGCCGCCTAGGCCGATCAGTTGATTTTGCTGCACCAAATCGGGCATCAATACCTCGTCCACGTTTTGGCTTAGGACACCTCCAGCCACAAACCAGGCCGTTGCCAGGCCTGAGCTGATCCAGTAGGCCCGCCAGCGGCGTTGATAGATGTATCCCGTACCTAAACCAGGCACCAGGTTGAGCACTGCAGCCACCCAGGGGCTGGAGGCGGCAAGGATTATTTCCTGGCTGACTTTCTGGCTGAGTTCTTGGCTGGCTTGATCTGGATTGCTGGTTGGGGTCATTGTTGGCGTGGCCTTGTTTGCTGCATCAGGGGCGTTGAACCTGCAGGCTGGAGTGCCGCTGATTCTTTTTGCAGTGCTCGCCGCCCTGGTGATTCTGTTGGTGATTGTGGCGGTGGCGTGGAGCCTTAATCCAAGCCGGCAGGATTTTGCCTGGTTTATCCGGTTGCGCCGCCCCCGCTGGCTGGTGTTTGAGGGCTTGATTCCCGTGATTTGGCTGCTGATCTACGCCTGCTTCTACCTCTCGGCTTGGCTCACCTGGCAGGCCAGCTGGAGTGGCCTATGGATGGCGGCTTTTCTGGTGCAGCTGGTGTTGGTGCAGGGCTACATGCTTGTGATCTGCCGTAGCCGCAGCCTGGGTAAGGGCACGGTCATTGGCTTTGCTGGCTGGGTGTGGGGCATTGCCCTCACCGTTGCTGTGGCTAGCGAGAGCACGCTGGCGGCTGGTTTGCTGCTGCCTTACCTGCTCTGGAGCCCGGTGGGCACCTGGGTTACCTGGCAGATGCGTCAGCTCAACCGCTAGCCCTGGGCATTTATGGCGACTCGCGCGCCACGGCCAGGGCCGCCAGCAGGCCGCCGCCAAAACCGCTGAGGTGGCCGATCCAGCTCACCCCTGGCGGTGAAAAAATCGGCAGCAGGCTGGGCAGCACCCCCGCATAGGTGACCAGGGCCAGCACCGAAAGGAGCAGGGAGAGGGGCCGCTTCTCCAGCCAGCCGATCAGCAGCAGGTAGCCCAGCAGCCCGTACACGACCCCGGAGAGTCCGTGACTGCCGTTGGGCCAGAGCAGCCATACAGGAATAGCCGTGGCATAAACCCCCAACCAAACGGCCAGATAGTCGCGGCGGCCGCGCAGCAATACCAGCCAGGAGAGGGGCAGAAAGGTGAGCGAATTGCCCAGGAGATGGCCAAAACCGCTATGGCTGAAGGGGGCTGTCAGCACCCCGAGGAAGGAGCCTCCGGGCGTCATCGGCAGGTTCCAGTTGCCACCGAAAACCAGTTGGTCCACCAGCTCCTGGAGCCAGGGAATCAGCAAGATCAGCGGCGGAAGCAGCAGATTGAAACCGGCTCGGGCGATCAAGCGATCCAGACGTTGGGGTAGGGATTCGCTCACGGCTCGCACTTGAAGCTGCAGCGCAGCATGGCAAGGGCTTCATCAGGCAGGCCCAGCAGGCGATCCAGCCAGGGGTCCCCGCACGGTGGCACGCTTGCCACCCCCACCAGCAGGGCCGTGCCATCGGCGCTGAGGGGCTGGCCCATGGCCCGGTGGCGTTGCCCCTGGGCTGCGCCCGTGCTCAGCAGGGTGTCGATCAGCAGGTCGGGGGCGCGGTAGAGCCCGGCAATGCGGAAGCGAAAGCGAGCCCGGAAGTGCAGTTGAACAGCACCTGTTGCTGAATCGATGCTGCCCGCCAGCTGCTCAGGGGCGATGGCGATCTCCAGGCCCGGGGGCAGGGGCAGCCCCAGCACCCGGGTGGTGCGCCAGTTGAGTGGCGGAATCAACAGGCTGGAGGGCTCGAAGCTCACGGTTCGCGGGCCGCCAGCTGGGCCGGGGCCGAGCTCACTGGTTCCGCCGCCGCCGCTGGCGTCGTAGCTGAAGTGGGGATAGGCGCCGATGGCCAGGCCACAGCCCTTACTGGTGCCTAGCTGCAGCATGCCAACCCCAAACTCGGGGCTCACAGGCTGCGCAGCGCGTCTAATTCGCCGCGGCTGTGCAGTTCGGCCAGCTCGTTGTAGCCACCAATAGCGACGCCATCGATGTAGAGCTGGGGCACCGGTCCCGTCTCGTCGGGTTCAATTTCCACGAAGGCAATGCCCAGGGTGCGCAGCATGCGCAGGGCCCGGCGCGAAAAGGGGCATTCCGGCCGCCCGGCGATTTCAACTCGCGGTTCGCTGCTCATTGATCTAGTCGGCGCTGCACTCGTCGCTGCACTCGGCGCTGGGCTGGTGCCGGTGCTGAGCAGGCCCACCAGCAGGTCGGCGCCGCGCAACACCAGGGTGCCGTGCTCGAGGTGGCCGCCCCACACCTGGCAGCTGGCATCGGAGAAGCTCAGGTGCAGGTGCACCCCATCCGGGCTGATCGTGCCCTGCAGGGTGATGATCTCCAGCTCGCCAGCCAAAACCGTGGGTGCGCTTTTGCCGGGGCAGGCAAAGGCTGCTTGGGAGAGGTTGCCCACCACACTCAGCACAAAGCCGCCGGCGTTGTGCTCAAGGGCCAGCTGCTCCAGGCTGCGGCGTACATCACTGCCGGCTTCGAGGTGCAGCGGCACGGCACGCATGGCAGATACAGATTGATGGGGGGCAAGGCTACGCCGGCCCATGCTGGTTAGGTTGCCCTGTTGCCATGGCCCCGGATTCCGCCCTCGCTGCCCTCAACCTGGCGGTGGTGGGTCATGTGGAGTGGGTGAGTTTTGTGGCAGTGGAGCAGCTGCCGGTTGCTGGCTCGATCGACCGGGCCACCGCCTTTCTGGAGGAACCCGCCGGTGGTGGGGCGGTGGTGGCGGTGCAGCTGGCCCGTCTCAGTGGCAAGCGAGTGCGGTTTTTCACCTCCCTGGGCCGGGACGCCACCGGCGAGCGCTCAGCGGAGCGGCTCACGGAGCTGGGGCTTGATCTGGAGGTGGCCTGGCGGGATGCCCCAACCCGCCGGGGCGTGAGCTTTGTGGATCGGGCCGGTGACCGCAGCATCACCGTGATTGGCGAGCGACTGGCCCCTTTGGCTAGGGATCCACTCCCCTGGGCTGATCTGGCTGGCTGCGATGGCGTCTTTGTGACCGCGGCCGACGCGGCAGCTCTGCAGCAATGCCGCCGGGCCCGGCTGCTCGGCGCCACGCCACGGGTTGGCTTGCCGCTCTTGGAGGCCAGCGGAGTGAGCTGCGATGCCTTGATCGGCAGCGCCCTCGATCCGGGTGAGCAGGTGCCTGCTGGCTTCCTATCGCGCCCCCCGCAACTGCGAATCGCCACCGAAGGGGCGGCTGGTGGCTGGAGCGAACCCGGCGGGCGCTTCGCTGCCCAGGCCCTGGTGGCCCCGCCGGTCGACAGTTATGGCTGCGGCGACAGCTTTGCGGCTGGGGTGATGGCTGGCCTGGCGGCTGGTTGGACCGCTGCCGCAGCAATCAACCTCGGCGCCCGCTGCGGTGCCGAGTGCGCCGTTGCCTTTGGTCCCTACGCCCGCCCTAACTGACCTGGTATTGCACCAGCAGCAGCAGCCTGTTTGCCTCCGGATCCAGCAGCCAGGCCTCCACTCCGAAGGCCTCCTGGCGCGGACCGTCCAGAAGCGTGGCGCCCAGCCCAAGGGCGCTCGCCAGCCAGGCCTGCAGCAGGGCCATGGCAGCTGCTTGGTTGTTGCCGCCAGCCACGCTGCGCTGCAGGCACGTTGCTAGCCGGCCGGGTTGCTTCGCTTGGGGCCGGCTCTGGGATGGGGCGTAGATCTCCAGGAAGCCACCGGCGGGCCAGGGCACTCGCCAATGGCTGGCACCAAGCCCCTGCAGGGGCTCTACCGCCAGCAAATCGGCGTAAAACCTTGCCAGGGCAGGGGGATTGTCTGCAGCCAGCACCAGGGAGCTGCTCAGGCTTGGGGTGTCTTGCACCGTTTTTATTGATTGTCTAAAAAGTCTGCAACGGCCAGATCGGGGCGACGCAGCAGGGCAAAGATTGTGCCGGCGTTGCCACGGCACAGCCTCAGCTCCTGGGTGAGCACGGTGATGTCGAGCCAGGCTGGAAAGCTTTGCTGCACCTCCCGTTGCAGCTGCAAGCGTGTGGTGCCAAGTCGGGGACCGCGCCAGCCACCGCGCTGGAAGCGAACCTGCACCCGCTGCTGTGGAGTTGAGCTGCTATCACCAGGGCTTGATTCGAGCTGGATGGTGGCCTCTACAGCTATGCCACCCAGGCCGGCCAGCTGCCCTGGCGGCCTCAACAGATTCAGGGCGCGCCCCCGGGATGGAGCCAGGATCTGCAGGTTCTCCAGCCAAGGCACAGCCTGGAGATAGGGCTGGCTGCTGCTGCTCCAGCGCAACTCCCAGACCCCCTCCAGCAGTTCGAGGGCACCTGGGGCGGCGAGATCTACTGGTGAGGTGCGCTCGAGCTCGAGAATCAGCTCCCGCACCCGCGGCCCCTGGCGTTGGGCTTCACCCCTGGCGCCACGACGCAACAGGACCAGCAGCTCCTCTCTTGCTTTCAACATCTGGGCTGGCCGACGTCTTTACAACCAGTTATAGTTGTTGAAACATTCCTCAACACTGATGACCGAATCCACCCCCCGCTTCGGATTTGTTGCTTTTGCTGAGACCTGGAATGGCCGCTTGGCCATGATGGGCTTTGTGATTGGTCTTGGCACCGAGCTGCTCACCGGTCAAAGCATCGCTGCTCAGCTGGGCCTGGGCTGATTGCCGTGAGCACTGAGCTCGCCGGCCTGACTGTTTATTTGTTGAGTCGGCCATGCTTTGCTGCTAAATCTTGATAATCCCTGGTTTTTACCAGCGATTAATATCTCTAAAATAAAAGCCCGAAGCTCTTGCTCCGGGCTTTTTTTATGGGCAGTTGGCTAGATCTAGCTAGCTGGCTTCGAACTGTAATAGAAGCCACCATTCACTCCGGTTTGACTAACTACGGTGCATTGAGTTGCAACCCGCCATAGGGCGCGATGGATAGGAGTGGGGTCGTAGCGAACTAGCTCGGGAAAGCGCTGCTTGAGTAAGGCGCTGGCCCGCCAGGCGTTGTAGTGAGGGATTCTCGGGTTGATGTGATGGCACACATGGGTTGAGCCGATGCCGTGATGCAGCAGGTTGAGCAGGGGGCCATAGGGACGATCCACCGTCTGTAGAGCACCTTTTGCCCAATTCCAGTCGCTGGTGGAGAAGTGGGGAATATCGGTATCGGTGTGCTGCAGCCAGGTGTAGCCAACCAGCCAAGCGTTGATCACCAGATAGGGCAGGCCGTACACCAGCAGCACTCTCGCCGGGGAGGTTTGGATGGAGGCCCACACCAGTACCGCCACCATCGCCAGTAGGCCGAGGTTTGAGATCACCATCAGCCGACGGCAGGAGTCGGGAAATAGCTGGCGGGTACCGTTGCGGAAGGGTGCAGCCGTAGTGAAATGGGAGGTGGGGCTGCCGTACTCTTCGCCGCTGGCAACACCAAACATCAGGTAAAGGGGCCAACCCAACACCAGGTGGGTGAACAGGGAGGCCACGCCGTAGAGGCCCTGGCCCAGCTGCTGTCTTGTTCCGGCCACGAAGCGTCCCGAGCTGGAATCGGAGCGAGGCGGCACATGGGTTTCACCTGCCTCGAGGTGGTTGCAGTTGGCGTGGTGCACGGCATGGCTGCGCTGCCAGCTGAAGTAGGGCACAAGCAGCAAGCTGTGAAGCACAAATCCCACCACCGCTTCGACGCGGGGGTTGGGATGGAAGGCACGGTGACCGCACTCATGGGCAAGTACCCAGCAACCTCCCGCCACCGTTCCGGTGACCACTGCGTAGAGCAGCCAGAGGGGTGCAGCGCTGAGCTGCAGGGGGATCAGGGTTCCCACGCCATAGGCCAAAACAGATAGGCCCAGGGACATGGCCAGACTTCCCCAGGCTTTAACCGGGTTGATCTGGGTTAGCTCAGATGGCAGGCAGGCAAGCAGCTCAGCTTTGCTGGGATAGGTGGCTGCTGGCGTGGCGACCTGCGCGGTGGCGAGGGACGGCAGGGAAACAGGTGGAGTCAATGAAGCTGCCGCAGGACAAGGGGGAATGGAAGCGGCCCTTAAAAGGCCTTTGAGACCTTAGGTATCAGCACACTGCTGCCGCGCCTTGGCAGGCACATTCACTCAACCCTGAAGGTCACGGCCATCACTGCGGTGATGTCCTTTGTCGGCGTTTGTGATCGCACCGATGCCGGCGCCGGCCTCCGAGGCTATGGCCCGCGCGCGAGCCCGGGCGTCCTTGGTGGCCTTCGCCAGCATGTCGACCCGCTACAGAGGCACGCCCTTGCCGATCAACTGCCCAATCTGACCAGAGACCTTATAGATCTTGGCGACATTCCAGCTGCCGATCAGCACCGCTTGCGTGCTGGTCCAGGTGGTGGAGCGCAGCTCCCCGGTGCGGGGATCGCGCACTTCTTGCTTATCCGATTTAACCGAGTCGAGTTCCATCTCATCGGCCTCGATGCCCTGGGCCTTGAGGAAGGCCACGGTTTGATCTACTGCAGGCTGCAGCCCTTGGTATGAAGCTTGCTGGCTGGCCCCGCTCTGGGAGATCTTCACCGACCAGTCGACGTAGTCGGATGTAATTCGCTCGGTGCTGGCTCCAGTAACTGTGATGGTGTCGTTGGCGTTGCGGATGCCTCTCACCATGACGCCACTGGCGGTGGTGAGCCCGAGTCCAAGCACGGCCATGGCAAACACCAGTGTTGGCGTCCGCTTGAGAAACATCCAGCTGCTGAGCGCCCAATTTTGCATCTTCACTCGTCTTGCAAGCAGCTGGATTCAGCCTATTGAGCTGTCGCTTGCCTGGCTGAAAGCTGTTGCGAAGAATGGCTTGTTTAGCTAGCCCAGACGCTGTTAGAAGTGCCGGTCATAGGTCAGTTCTTGTTAGCTCGTCATCTGCACTATGAAATCTGCAGATCAATGCTTGGAGGGTCAAACATGACCTTCACCGCTGAACCGAACACTTACTGGCGTGTCCCTTGATCAACGCTAAATCGCTAATGCCAACTGCGGCACGAACGCCGCCGGAATCGCCCTGTGCAGCCGCCAGCGAATCGCCAGCGGCCGCTCGCCCTCGTGGCTCACGTAATCCGCGAAGCCGAGGCAAAGAAACGGCAACGTGACCCCGCCGCGCTTGTTCTCCTCCCGCACAAACAACATCACCCGGCTGCCGCGTTCCCGGTGGTGGATGTAGCGCTGCCCGGTGGCAGACGCTTCCCGCGTGAGGCTCTGGCTTTCCCAGTGGAACTCCCACGGGGAGATGGCGTAGTCGTTGTAGCGGGTGGTGGGGGAGAACAGGCGCTCGGACTTCTTGAGGGTGATGAAGAAGACGTCGCAGCGAGTCGCCTCGTCAAAGAACACCCCTTCTCGGCCGGGGAAGGTACGTGCGTCGTTGAGCAAGCCAAAGGCGGCGAACACCTCGGCGCGGGAGTAGCGGCCGTGCAGGCCAAGGGGCACCGGCGGGGCTGGCTCGCCATCGGCCAGGAACGGCCAGGTGAGGGGCGCCACCAGGTGGTCGGTGCGCTCCAGCAGCAGCTCGAACAACTCCACCAGCTCGGCGCGGATGGCGGGGGCGGCCCACAGCCGCACCAACGCCTCGGCCAGGGGCAGGTGCTGCCGGCCGCTGCCCCACAGCTGGGCCAGCAGCATGCGCCAGCGGCGCTCGGCCACAGGATCAAAACCCCCCGGATCGGGCGCGATTGGCCGCCGCAGCTGATCCGCCAGCCAGCGCAACCGCTCAGGGTCGTCCAGGTGAAGCAGCCCCCCGGCGATCCCCCGCCCCAGCCGCTCTTCATCCGCCGTGGGCTCCCTTGAGGCCCCCGCCGCCAACCACCCCAGCTCCCGCTGCAGCAACGCCCACGACCCCGCCACCCTGTAAAACTCCCCCAGCTCCATCCCAAGCTCCTCCAGCAACCCCGCCAGCGAACAGCGCCCGAGGCGGCGGGCTTCCGCCAGCAGCTGGGGCCGGCGGCTGGGCAGCGACTCACGCAGATTGGCAAGCACCCGGTCGCTCGACACCCGATCGAGCTGCAGGCTGCAGCCGGCCGGCAGGAAGGGGAAGCCCGCTTTGATCTGCTGTTCCAGCTGATCGCGCGTGCCGCCGAGCAGGGCGCGGTAGCGCAGATCGAAGCGGAAGCTCCGGTGGGCCTGGCCGATGAAATCCAGCACCGTGAGGCAGCTTTTGCCTCGGCAGAGGCGCAGACCACGGCCGAGCTGCTGCAGGAACACGATGGCGCTCTCGGTGGGCCGCAGGAACAGCACCGTGTCGATTTCGGGGATGTCGAGGCCTTCGTTGAAGATGTCGACGGCAAAGAGGATCTGCAGCTCGCCGGATCGCAGGCGGCGGATCTGCTCGGCGCGCTGCTCCCGGGGGCTGGAGGCATCCAGGGCAGCGGCGCGCAGGCCGGCATCCACGAACTTGCGGGCCATCCAATGAGCGTGCTCCACGCTCACGCAGAAGCCCAGGGCCCGCATCGCCGCCAGGTTGGTGACTTTGTCTGCCAGTTCGCGCAGGATCAGGCGCAGGCGGGCGTCGTCGGCGGTGTAGAGGTTGGAGAGGGCTTCGCTGGCGTAGCCGTTGCGGCGCCATTCGATCCGCGACAGATCCGTGCCGTCGTGGAGGCCGAAATAGTGGAACGGGCACAGCAGGCCCTGCTCCAAGGCGCTCCAGAGGCGCAGTTCGGCGGCAATGCGGCCGTCAAACCAATGGAGGATGTCCTCGCCGCCGGTGCGCTCGGGGGTGGCGGTGAGGCCCAGCAGCAGGACGGGCGCCAGGTGGCGCAGCCAGCGCTCGTAGCTGGCGGATGCGGCGTGGTGGAACTCATCGACGATCACCACGTCGAACGTGTCCGGCGCCAGGCCCGCCGGATCCAGCCCCGCGAGTGACTGCACCGAGGCGAACACATGGCGCCACTGGCTGGGGCGCTGGCCATCCACCAGCCGCTCGCCGAAGGAGCCATCGCGCAGCACCTCGCGGAAGGTTCGAAGGCTCTGATCGAGGATCTCCTTGCGGTGGGCCACGAACAGTAAGCTCGGGCGCCCCGGACCAGCCTGGCGGGCGTAATCGAGGGCGGCGATCACGGTTTTGCCCGTGCCGGTGGCGGCCACCACCAGGTTGTGCCAGCGGCCATGGAGGCTGCGCTCGGCCGAGAGCTTGTCGAGGATCTCCTGCTGGTATGCGTAGGGACGGATGTCGAAGAAGCTGAGCGGGGTGGCGTCCGCCACTGAGCCCCCCGCCGAGTCCCCCGCCGACTCCTCGCGCACGGCGCGATCAAAGCGGCGCTGCTCCAGTTCGCTGGCCCGGTAGGGCTCGAACTCGCCCTCCTCCCAGTAGCTCTCAAAGGCGGCCTGGAACTTGGCGAGGATGCCCTCGTTGTCGTGGGCGGAGAGGCGCACGTTCCACTCCAGGCCGTCGTGCAGGGCGGCGGTGGAGAGGTTGGAGGAGCCGATGTAGGCGGTGGAGGAAGGGGATGCTCCCGAGAGGCCAGGCCGATGGAAAAGCCAGGCTTTGGCGTGCAGGCGGGTGCGGCGGGTGTCGTAGCTGACGCGCACCTCGGCGCCATTCGCCACCAGCCAATCAAGGGCGCGGCGGTCGGTGGCGCCCATGTAGACGGTGGTGAGCACCCGCAGCGAGCGGCTGGGCTGGGCCTGCAGGAAGGCGGAGAGGGCCGGATGGAGCAGGCGCAGGCCGCTCCACTTGATGAAGGCGCAGAGCAGGTCAATCCGCTGGGCGGAAGGGATTTCGTGGATCAGGGCCTGCCCCACCGACGGTTCGCCACTCGCGTTCACCAGCAGGGTGCTGTCGGCCAGGGGGATGAGCGGGCGGATGGTGGCGCCCTGGCCGGGAAGGAGCGCCGTGGATCGGATCTCCGAGAGCAGCTGACCGGAGGGGTGCAGCTGGTCGGCCGTGGAGATGGCGCGGGGTGCCTGGCTCTGGAGCAGGCCCACCAGTTGGTTCACCAGAGCGAGCTGATGGTCAGGGGTGGCGCCACCGCTCAGGTGCTCCAGGGCAATGCGGGCCAGACCCGCCAGGTGCCGGGCCAGCAGGCGCGGGGCTTCCTGGGGATCAAGGCCGTCGGTGGCGACCAGGGTGTCCTGCAGGACGCGCAGCTGCTGCTCCAGGCCTTCGGTGAGGAGCTGCTGGTAGAGGCCGGGGGGCGGGGCCTGGTCGGGCATGGATTGGTTACCCGAAGCAGGGAATCACCCCAGTGGTAACAGGGTGGGAGTTGGCGGGAAAGGGAACGAGCCGCTTGATGGTCGCGTAGGGGAACTCTGTAGGGTACCTCGAAATTTACGAGATTTGCCAGCCTCTGATCACCATAAAAAAATGCCTTTCGGCATCGTCGCAGCAGATCATAAGTGCTCAAGCAATGCAATATTGTCGGCAAATTGATTCGTACTG